>JALZUH010000174.1 GCA_023301645.1 Akkermansiaceae bacterium | reverse complement strand
CTCAGTGAATTCACTGAGATCATGGGGTAGCTGGATGGTTTCGACATGTTTCATGGCGAAACGATCAAATAAAAGGTGAGCTAAGGAGCTTAATAGCTCCAAGTGGCTTATTGGGCAACTGCAGGAGCTGTGACAGCGGCTGCTGGTTGGTTGCCAAATGCCGGCTTGTTGAGTGCGAGGTAAGCACTGGCTAGGCCGAGGCCGATGATGAGTATCCAAGCAGTAGCACCTTTGATGATACGGCGCTTAGCCAGCACCATGCAGCCACCAAGGATGAGCCAGATGACGACCTTGAGGATGAGCCATGTTGGGAAAGCACTTCCGTAGCTAGCGAGGTAAGCTGCTTTTACTTTAGCCTGCATGCCGAACCCACCGAGGAGCATGAGCAGTAAGCCGATACCGTGACCCATGGCTGCGGCTTTGGTTGACTTGTCTCCAGTAAAGAGTGAGCCAAAGGCAAAAAACAGAGTGAATAGTCCAACGAAGTGAATCAGGCGGTAGATTTCGTAACTCATAAGATGAAATGTAAGGGTAGGGTGTTTTAGATTAGATCGATACTCGGGTATACACGGTAGAGAAATATACTCAGATGACTATGGTGAGCATGTGGACAAATACAGTGGTTGTATCACATAGCTCACAAAAACGAGATATAGAGAACTCCACTAGAGTCAAACCCTTTCATAGCTAGATTACCGATCGCAGGCTCACTCATTGGTTGGCAATTGGCTAGCTATGGTGACGGGTCAGTGGGGTGGTTTCGCCGAGTATCTGGTGAAAGGAGAGATGTGAAATTTCTCATATAAAGAGCTGGATTTCCGTCGCCAAATCTCTAATAACTGCCTCCATGAACATCGCCATCGGAGCTGACCACGGAGGAGTAGATCTCAAGCACGCAATCGTAGCCCGCTTACAGAGCTCGGGACATACAGTAAAAGACTTCGGGTCTAATAGCAGTGACTCGGTAGATTACTCAGATTATTCAAATGCCGTAGCGCGTGCCGTCACTAGCGGTAACTTCGATCGCGGTATCCTCATCTGTAAGTCAGGTGTTGGCATGTGCATGGCGGTCAACCGTTTCCAAGGTATTCGCGGTGCTAATGTAAGAGCCGTAGATGAAGTGATCACCACACGTGAGCACAATGACGCTAATGTGCTCTGCCTAGGATCAGGTAATACTGAGTCAGATGTCGCCCTCGACATGGTAGATGCGTTTTTAGAAACAGAATTCGAAGGTGGCCGTCACGAAGCTCGTGTGATCAAAGCATCTGGAAGCCGCCTAGCAGTGACAGACCCTGAGCTCTATAATGTCATCGAGCTGGAGAAGAAGCGCCAGAACCAAAACATCGAGCTGATTGCTTCAGAGAACTTCACAAGTGGAGCTGTCATGGAAGCGCAAGGCAGCTTGCTCACTAATAAGTATGCAGAAGGTTACCCAGGCCGTCGCTGGTATGGTGGCTGTGAACACGTCGATGTCGCTGAGCAAATGGCGATTGATCGCGTGAAGGAGATTTTCGGAGCAGAGCACGCTAACGTGCAGCCTCACTCAGGCTCACAGGCTAACACAGCCGTTTACTTCTCAGTGCTTGATCCCGGTGATAAGATCCTAACGATGGATCTCGCCCACGGCGGACACCTCACTCACGGACATAAGGCGAACTTCTCAGGAAGATTCTACGAAGTCACTCACTACGGTGTGAGCGAGTCTGATGAGCGAATCGACTACGATGCTCTTGAGGCAGTAGCGATAGAGCTCAAGCCAAAGCTTATCACCACAGGTGCTAGCGCCTACCCACGTGAGATTGACTTCGAGCGTATGGGACAAATTGCCAAGAAGGTAGGAGCCTACCTCTTTGTCGATATGGCACACATTGCTGGTCTCGTAGCGGCAGGAGTCCATCCTAATCCTGTGCCACACGCAGACTTCGTTACTTCGACAACACACAAGTCTCTCCGTGGCCCACGTGGTGGAATCATCCTCTGTAAGGCTGAATACGCTAAGAAAATCGACGGTCAGGTCTTTCCCGGTATCCAAGGTGGACCTCTCATGCACGTCATCGCAGCGAAGGCAGCTTGTTTCGGCGAAATCCTTAACACCAACTTCAAGGCATACTCACAGCAGGTCGTCAAAAATGCACAAGCTTTAGCAGGTCGCCTCAGCGAGCACGGCTACCGCATCGTATCTGGAGGCACTGATAATCACCTCATGCTCGTCGACCTTCGTCCATCAGGATTTGATGGTGCCGCAGCACAGCACGCGCTTGATGAGTCAGGTATCACGGTGAATAAGAACTCCATCCCATTCGATACGGCTAGCCCGTTTAAGCCAAGTGGTATCCGTATCGGCACACCAGCTGTCACGAGCAGAGGTATGAAGGAAGCTGACGCCATTCAGGTAGCAGACTTCATCCATGAAGCTCTCCAGAATCGTGATGATGCTGATAAGCTTGCTGACCTTCAGCAGCGTGTATTCGCATTCAACCGCGACTTCCCACTTCCTGAGTAATTAGGACAGTATGTAGGACAGTATGATCTCATGATCCTTAACGGCTAGCTGCTCTATTTCACTAGAGCAGCCCGTTAAGGTTTTTTTAGCACGTTAATAGCGTGCTATTTTTTTACCCTAATCCAAAGGGTTGGCTAGATATGCCTGTCTAGAGACAGGGGCTGTGACTACACTACGGTATGTCGGCTATACTACAATCCAACCATCGCCAGCACCTCGTCGTGGGTGAACTTGGTGGGGTCTTCGGCGGCTGCCAAGAGTGTTTCTTGTAGGATGA
>JALZUH010000173.1 GCA_023301645.1 Akkermansiaceae bacterium | reverse complement strand
CTAATGACCCCGATGCCATCGATTTCCCAGGACATCAGAAAAACTTTGAAAATGTCGTTACTGCTATTGATCCTAATCAAGCAGCACTTTACAAGTAGCCAAGAAGGTAGGCACGCGATAGATCTTATTTACGCCATCTACGAGAGTGCAAAAAATCAGTCTAAAAAAATCACATTACCATGAAATTCTCATCATTCATCATCAAGCTAGCACTCTCGCTCGTGTTGGTCTCAAGCTGCTCATCAGATACAGATGACGGGCAGTCTGATGCCGCGGAGTGGACTAATCTACTTGAGGCTGATTCACTAGCACAGTGGCGATCTCTTCAAAAAGATACACTGCCTATGGGCTGGACACTCGACAGTGGGATACTGAGCTTCAAAAAAGTTCCTAAAGCACCGAAGGCTGACCTAATTACCAAGGCTCATTATTTTGACTTTGAATTGAAATTTGAATTCAAACTCCAAACGGCAAGTAATAGCGGCGTGAAATACCGAACTGCGGGCAGTCTCGGCATGGAGTATCAAATCATTGATGATGTAGACGGTAAGGATATTAAAAAGCCTGAGCGCCGACTAGCATCACTCTATGACTTGGTAACTGCGTCTGATACGAAAGTGGCAGCACCCATCGGTGAGTGGAACCGCGCTCGTATCGTAGCTCATGGTGATAAGGTAGAGCACTGGCTCAATGGCCAGAAAGTCATGAGTATCGAACGTCATTCCGATGAATGGGCGAAACATTTCCAAAGAAGTAAGTATAAAGATAAGGTAGGCTTCGCCGAGTCGGCAGGACCGATTCTACTACAGGATCACAATGATGAGGTGTCTTACCGCAGCCTCTTGGTAAAGAAGCTATAGGTGCCACAACGAGAACATGAGAACTAAACATGAAGTTAACAGGATTTACAGACGAGGCAGCGCGAGATTTAGCAACACAGATAGATGGGCAGGATTTGGAATCACTTATCAAGCAGCAATAACTGAGGGCTTTAACAATCATTCATACCTAATCTCATGAGAAATCTACCAGATCGACTGTCCTCTTATTTGACCAGACCCTCATACTTATGCTTACTCTGGCTAGGAGTATGCTCCGCCTCGGCGCAGGATAAGCCGAAGGAAGCACCAACGGTATTCACGACTAATTGCGCTTTCTGCCATTTACTCGACAAGGATCAAGTGGGCCCTTCTCTCGTTGAGATTGCCAAGATTTATAAAGGTGACGAAGCAGGCTTCATTCAGTGGTGTGTAGACCCGGGGAAGAAGCGCCCGAATATGCCGCAGATGCCAGCGATGGCACATGTCTCCAAGGATGATCTCAAGATTACTTATGATTACATCATGGGGGTGACCAAGGGGGTGAAGAAATCTGCGGTGAAAGCGACAGACGCTTATGCTAAAGGAGTAACGATGTCGGCGCGACCACGTATTATTCGCACCTTTATCCCTGATTCAGGACCTGCCTCGCTCTACATAGCACTGCCCACTAGTGCTAAGCATAACATCGTCTGGGACACCGGCCTATGCCGCTTGCGATACATCACGATAGGTGAGCCGAATGCATGGAGTTATTACCGATCCAATGGTAACGACTTGGCTAGAATGGGTGAGAAAGTCTATACTGAAGAAGAGGTTTTTACCGACGCCACAGCACCTGATTTCAAGGGCTATCATGTCAAAGATGGTCTGCCTACATTCATCTACAAGATAGGTGATCGTGAGATCATGGAGAGCATCACGCTGAAGGATGGAGTTGTTTACCGAATAATCAGCTCTAAGGGCAGCCTTCCCAAGTATCGCCTACCTCAGGAGACTTCTAAGTCGCTGAAGACAACGAGCCGCGTATCGCAGCAAACCATCACGATCATTCACACCCCTCAATAATCATAGAGATGAAGATAAAACACAGATCAATGATCAATGGATTACTACTAGCAGGGGTTTCTCTCTTGCTCTCGCCATTGACAAGTATGGCAGCATTCTCATGGGAGGATCATTACAACTTTGAAAACATACCGATGCCAGAAGGTGTCGATCCGCAAATTGGTGGTATCACTCAGAATGCTAACCAGCAGCTTGTCGTCTGCTTCCACCGTGGTGAGATCATGATCTATGACGAGCCGAGTAAGCAGTGGCATATGTATGCATCAGGTCTACAGGAGCCACTGGGTGTCTATGTCGAAAAGTCAGGCACGATTCTCGTCATTCAGCGAGGTGAGCTTACTCGTCTGCATGATAAGGATAAAGATGGCACCGCTGACTTCTACGAAACGGTGTCGAGTGACTGGGGGCTTTCAGGAAATTATCATGAATTTAACTTCGGCATAGTGAAGGACTCACAGGGGAATATCTACCTCGGACTAGGCACAGCATCGAATGGTGCCGGCGTGCGGGAAGAGATAAGAGGCAAGTGGAATGACACTGGTGGTCTCAGCCATGAAGACTTCATCTCAGGTGGTGAGCACGGTGAGTGGTCGGTGAAGAAGCGTAAAGTAGCTCGCATGTATGCGCGTGTGCCGTATCGAGGCTGTATTCTACAGATTAAGCCGAACTCATCGAAGGCGCACGTATATGCCACTGGTGTGCGCACCCCTAATGGTCTCTACATGGATGAAAACGATCAACTCTGGGTGTCGGATAACCAAGGTGACTGGCTAGGTGCCTCGAAGCTCCACCGCATCCAAAAAGACGGCTTCCACGGGCATCCCGCCTCATTGCTATGGGCTAAGAATTCTCCTGCCATCACGCCGTCGAAGCTACCTGTAGCTGAGCTTGATGCGATGCGTATTAAGGCGGTGGCACTCTTCCCACAGGGTGATTGTGCTAACTCGATGACTGACGTGCTCCCTCTGTCTCAGGAGTTCATACCTGTTGCTCAGGAGAGTAACGCAGCTAAGCAATTGATGATCGGGGAAATGAATCACTCAAGATTGATTCACTACCTGCCTGATGTCGTCAATGGCACCGAGCAGGGGGCAGCAGGCCACCTCATTAATACGCCATCTCTGGTGAAGGGGAACAATAGTCTCATCTACTCCAATGATCAAAAGGCGATCTACGTGGGTAAAACTCACCTCAAATGGCCTGGGGACGAGGGGATTAAAAAGGTGACTTACAAGGATAAGCCATACTTGCTGGTAGAGTCGGTAAAGCTCACTCCCAAAGGATTTGAATTCACATTTAACTCCAGTATTGAAGCGAGTGTGGATGTTCAAGATTACGAGATTAGCTCATATGGTGTTCGATACCATGCTGGCTACGGCTCACCGAAGGTAAACCTTACTACGGAGCCATCTGCGAAGGTGACGACGGCGGGGAATACTCTCACTATCGAGCTGCTTCATAAGCCTAAGGGTAATAAGGTCTATGATATTAAGCTGCCAGCTACGATCACGTCCGAGCTCAGTGACCTGTCATCTTGCCGCTTCTGGTATACCGCTCATAGCGTATACCAATAATCGGCTAGAGCGGGATTTCTGTGAGGTAGAGAGGGCTTACACGAGCCTCTCTGCCAGAGCGTCTACGAGCATTCTGCCATCACCCTTGAGTCGGAGGTGATTATCATGAACATCTCCTAAGTGATTACTGAGGATTTCATCAAGGGCGCCAGCTGGTGACTGGCTGAGATATTGGATAGGTAGACCCTCTGTGGTTCTCAGTAGTAGGGCGATTCTTTCGATGCGGTAGGCATCGTCGTCGATGAGCTCTTCTTCACGCTTGGCGTGTCCGATGCGGTCGATGGCATGGATATAGCCAGCTGTGTCAGCTAGGTTACGCCAGCGATTTTTGCCAATAGTCGATACCGCTGATGGGCCAATGCCCAAGTAGTCGGTGCCGCGCCAGTAGCCGAGATTGTGCTGGGATTCTTTTGCTGGCTTAGCGTAGTTTGAGGTTTCGTAATGCTTGTAGCCGGCGCCTGTGAGTAGCTTGTCGGCCATGGTGAACATATTGGCATTGGTATCCTCGCTTTCTCGATACTGCCCCTGCGTGAGGCGATCGATGAACTCGGTGTCCTCTTCGTAGGTGAGGTTATAGGCTGAGATGTGATCTGGATCCAGTGCGATGGCTGTTTCTAATGTGTGCTGCCAGTCTGCCTCGCTCTGGCCGGGGATGGCAAACATCAGATCGATATTGATCTCCTCCATATGGGCGCGACGCAGCGTATGCACGGCATCGGCGGCTTGCTCAGGATTATGCTCACGGCCAAGTGTCTTCAATACATGTGGGCTGAAGGACTGGATGCCCAGTGAGGTGCGATTGACCCCTAGGGATTTGAAGAGCGCGGCCTTACTATCACCAAAGGTAGCGGGGTTTGCCTCTAGGGTGATGTGGGTGTCTGCGAGTGGCAGTGCGCTATGAAGACCCTCGAAGAGCTCGGTGAGATGACTCGGTGAGAGCATCGAGGGGGTGCCACCACCTAGGTAGAGGCTGGTGATGTCCTCCGTGTTCTTTGAGTTTTTTGCCTCGGTGATGACCGCTTGGATAAAGGCTCTGATGTCAGTGTCACCTGGCGTGTGCTTGTAAAACGAGCAGTATGGGCAGATGCGGTGACAGAAGGGGATGTGGACGTAGACGATCAAGGGCTCGGTGATAAGATGGGGCGCAAATGAGCGGGTGATGGCGGGTGGGGCTTTGACTAGAGTGTCATCGCTGAGAATCCACCATCGACGATGATCTCTGTGCCCGTCATGAAGGAGCCTGCTGAAGAGGCGAGTAGTAAGGTAGCTCCTGTAAGTTCATCTGCCTCACCAAAGCGAGACATCGGTGTTTGGCGAAGGATTTCAAGGGCTCGGGTCTCATCACCCTGTTGAGAAGCTTGGCCAGTGGGGAAGAATCCCGGCACGATGGTATTGACTCGAATGTCATGATCGCCCCACTCAGAGGCTAGGTTTTTGGTCAGGCTATGCACGGCTGCCTTTGCTGCCGCGTATGTGAAGAGACCATTGACGGGGATTTTCCCTGCCATTGAGCCGATATTAATAATGCTACTAGGCTCGGCGCGATTGATAAAGTAGTCACCAAATATTTGGCAGGCTCGGAGCACGCTTTTGAAATTGATATCCATGATGGTAGATATCTCATCATCTGTGATCTCAAGAAATGGGGTGTTAAGACTCGCCCCTGCGCCATTGACGAGGATGTCGACTTTACCAGAGCGGAGCAGGACCGCCGTGAGGAGGTCGTCGATCTCTTGTCTCTCACGCACGTCTGCTCGGTGGAACCATGACTTACCGCCAAATGCATCAATGGCGGCTAGTTTCTCAATAGCACTTTCAGGATTTCTACCTACGAGCACAACCTCGGCTCCAGCGCGGGCGAGAGCAACTCCCATGTTTCCGCAGAGGTGCCCTGTGCCACCGATGATGACGGCGACTTTTCCTTGGAGGTCGAATGGTGAGTTGTGGTAGTCCATGGTTATTATTGCGCTGTTAGTTGTTTTTGAATGGTCTGAGTTCTATGTAGTAAGTCTGCGGGAAGGCTTACTTGATGTCGATCATGGCATTGTCTCGCAGGCGTTTGACCCAACGATCAAGTTTCACCTTGTTGCTTCTCACGCGGACTCTGTTTTCCATTTGCTTACGCACTTCACTCAGTGGCGGTGATGGGCCGAAGTGTTTCTTATCAAGGCGCACGATGGTAAATCCATTAGGGTCTTCTAGGGGGCCTATGATTTTCCCTACGGGAGCTTCCATGAGAATAGATGCGAAACCTGCGGAGAGGTCTGTGCGTTGGGTTTTACCAACTTTGCCACCGTCACTGGCGTAGGAGTCAGCGGAGTGTTCGAGGGCGAGTTCTGAGAAGCTAGCGCCTTTTTTGAGCTTGGCTACGATGTCTTCTGCTAGATCGAGCTGGTTTTCAGGTGAGATCAGAGGGTTTCTGCGATCTCTTTTGACGATGTAGATTTTATGGAATTCTAGAGCGTCAGCTGATCTGTCGCGAAGTTCTTTTTTCTGACTGTAGTATTCTTTAGAAACATCATCTGGAAGGGGAGGGACGGCATTTCTAAACTGCTGGGCACGCATGGCTTGAACGATGAGCTTTTTCTCCATTTCACGGCGGTTCTGCTCGGGGGTAAGTCCTGCGTTTTTGAGCGCTTTGTTGAACTCACTGCGGTTGTTATTAAAGTTCTCTGAAATCTGGCGGTTAATCTCACCGTCGACGGCACTTGGCGAGATACCTGCACCATTGGTTAGCTTTTGATACTCTGAGAGGATCAGCTGGCGCTCGATGAGGTTATCGAGGATGTTCTTTCGGGCTTCTTTGAGTATTTTGTGATATTCAGCGCCTTTACGGGGCATGGCAGCATCTACCTGCTCACGAATTGGCAAGAGGTGAAAGTTGATTTCATTAGAGGTGATCACTCGGCCGTTGACCTTGGCTGCTATACCAGTGACTTCTTTGGCATGAGCGTGAGAAAAGGTAACGAGGCTAATGAGGGCTAAGGTGAGGAGTTTTTTTAGCGGATTCATAGATGGGTAGTGAGGTTAGAAGTAGTCATAGCAGCTCAGTAATAACAGCGCGGCTACGGCGGCAATCTGTCTATAATTTGACCTAAATACAAGTGAAGTTTATGGCATATGAAGTGATATGTCGCTTTGTCGTGTTTTGCCCATAGGGCATTGTCTTGTTTTTACCGACTTTTGCCTTGCTACTCTGGCTCCAATCCAGCTCCTTGGTTCTATGCAGATGCGTGAGGTAGCAGAGCGGATTCTATTCGCCGATTCACTGGAGGAGAAACTCTTACTAGCCCCAGAGTCGTTGTCAGATCACACACCGGGTCAGTCAGTGGGGCTGCCTGATGGGCCAGGGCGGCCACAGGAGCTGATGATCACGGCGAAGGGGGTCCGAGGTGATTTCCCAGGTGTGCATAAGCTCGATGACGACCACGAGCGCGGAAGAATGCTGCACTTTCTTGCCAATCACGAGCTCTTAGCCGCAGAGCTGATGGCACTGGTCTTGCTCAAGTTTCCAGATGCTCCTAAGGAATTTCGCCAAGGTGTCTACGAGACGATGCGTGAGGAGCAGATGCATACGCTGATGTATATGAGGCG
>JALZUH010000172.1 GCA_023301645.1 Akkermansiaceae bacterium | reverse complement strand
TTTTCTCCCTTAGCGGTCACTGGCGTATATCGGGTGTCGGTTTCACATAGGCTAAAGTCAGATTCGCGCGTGTCGACCGAAATGATGCGTCTGGTTTACGCCTGAGTTTTGAAGGCGAATCAGGGGCTGAGATTACAGGGTTAGAACTTGAAGAGAATGGTTTTTTTGGTAATATGGGAATGTCATTTTTCGACGTAGCGATTTCAGGTAGTGTTACAGGCAAATTCTCCATTGAAGCTAAAAACCGTGTAGCGAATTCATCTTCTGCTGTGTCTTGTATCACTATTGATGAAGTTACCGATTTCACTGCTTACACAGACACTATCAGAGTTGCACATAATACAGCTACGTCGTTCTCACTAGCTACGAACTCGGATGAAGCAATATTTGCCATTACCGCTCAGCCTGAAAATGGAACTCTCAGTGGGACAGCCCCACATTTAGTCTACACTCCTAATACTGGTTTCAGAGGGTTTGATCAATTGATCTTTAGCGCTACCAATGAGGCTGAAATTACCTCTGCCACAGTGACTTTTGACGTAGAACGCGCATCTTTCTCTGCGGTTGGTTCTCTTCGTAATTACCACATCACTGGTAATGAAGCCATTAATTACCGCTCAACAGGAGTGCCTAAGACCTTTGATCTGGATGGTGATCTCAATGACAACGTTTATGGATCCTCCGGGTATTATTTCTTTGGCAATGGACGTAATGCTGACTCAAATACTAACAGCACACCTTCGTGGGTAACTAATATCAGTGTTGATGGGCTGCGCTTTGCTTCGTCTTCTAACTATACTAGTTTTGATGATCCGACACTACCCATTGCTGGTTCAGTTAATAATTGGAATTCGACGACCGTAGCTGTTTCCAATTCGGATGTAGCAACAGGAGGGATATGGACTCAGTTACTTAGCTTCAGTGTGAATGGCAATGTGCCACCTAAGTTTAGACTGGGTATCATGGCTGGTAACGAGGGATCTGGCGATGGACGATGGGATCCTTCTGGACTGAGATTATCATTTGAGGGAGGCGCTATGGTTGAATTTAACGACCTAGAGGTGACGAACTTAGGTATGGTATTTGTAGATGTTGAGCTAGCCGATGGTATTACTGGTAACTTCATCATTGAGGGGCAGACGCGTTCCCTCGGGTCGAATATCAGAGGTCCATCGATAGCTGGTATTACCATTGATGAGTATGACTCTGAGCTAGAGGCCTTCGATTCACTAGTTGAATTAGGTGTTGATCAGCCTGCTGCCGTTGAGCTGAGAGTATCTCATGATAGTGTCAGCTACCATTTAGACTCTCAGCCGAGCTCTGGAGTGTTAAGTGGCACGCCTCCTAATCTCACTTACACCCCTCGTGCTGGTTTTCTGGGGAGAGATCGCTTTAGCTTCCATGTAAGTAATAGTGACTCCACCAGTAATGTCGCGACAGTGGAGATCGAGATTGGATCGGTCATAGTTCGTCGAGCAGGCCCAGCTACTGGCTATCATGCGGGCACAGTTGAAGGGCAATCCTACCGCTCTACCAATGTGCCAAAGACCAAAGACACTGATGGTGACAATATCTACGGAACGGAAGGATCGATCTTTAGTGGAGTTGGCTTACTAGCTGATACTCGTAGTGATGACCCGTTTCATAGTGGCATAATAACAATGCCTTCGTGGTTGAGTGAGCTAGAGGCCGGTAGAGGTTTCAATCGTTTACATGGTGGTAGTAACATACAGTCTTTCGACAATCCTCTCGAACCTGCTGGGCCATCAGTTCCAAAAACCGTTGTAACATCAATTCTTATAGATACTAATGAAGCAACTAATGAAGATAGATGGGTTGAAGCGCTAAGATTTAAGCTACTTCCAGGTGCTCCTTCAGGTTTCCGTATTGGCATACTAGCAGGAACGGGAACCTCAAGGTCACTCCCAGAAGGGATACGTATTTCCTATAATAATCAAGAGCCTGTAGAGGTGACTGAATTACCTGATACGAATTTAGGTATCGTGTTTTTCGATGTTTCAATGACTTACCAGACAAGTGGCGAATTATCTGTGGAAGTTCTGCCATCGGTTGATGCCTTAACTGTCATTACTATGACGGGTGTTACGATAGATCGTAATGAGGTAATACCATCTGCCTATGCTGAATGGCTCATTGACAATCCAAGCCTTGGAGGATCCTTCGCTGATAGTCAGCTATTGGCTCTGGGTGATCCAGATAAAGACGGATTGGCGACTATTATTGAGTATGTGCTCAACCAAGACCCTTCGAGTATAGATAGTAATGATGCCATACAGATTACATCGAGTGAACAGGGCTCCGTCTTTGAGTTCGAACGCTTAGCGGCGTCAGCATCGGATACAGTGCAAACCTTCCAGTATAGTATGGATCTCAGCGAAGATAGCTGGGTGGATGTTCCTCTCACCGGAGCTATTGGTAATGCCGTCAAACTAGGGCCAATTGATAATAACGGTATGCAGAAGGTGACGATATCGATGGACGGACTGACGGCTGAGGAGAAGGTCTTTGGCCGACTACAAGTTGGGCTGCCAGTGAGACCTTAAAGGGTAGATACGCTAGACCATGTGAAAACAGTGCGCAAAAACGGGTATTATATGGTCGAGACTAGCCCTTAGAAAAGCTGACCTGAATTGGACGAATCGAACAGGTCGCGTTGATCAAGGGGGCACTAGTCCCATGAAGTCATATTTACTTCTACGGTCTCTTCTGCTCTTAGGTGAAAAGAGTTACTTAAGTAAACTGGAGAGGTCTTGCCACATGAGGCGGGTGACCTGCTCAAAGGGGTCTTCCTTTTGCTTGATACTTGATAGCTCGGGTAAGACAGCTCGATTGGGTAGGCTGACGAGAAGGATTTGATAGATACCTCGTTTCATCTGTTGCTTGAATGAAGCGGGATCTTTCAGGTCGATAGCGATAGAGACTGGCTGTGTTTCGACAGATTGGCCAGATGGTCTGGAGAACCATAGGGACACTGAGGTGACACCTGCTGCTTGAGCGCTTATATTGCCAGTCGACTTTTTAGTGGTGACTTTGAGGATGTGTCCAGAGTCACGGTTGATGGTTTCTGCTACTTCAGAGAGAGCGCCTTTAATGACTTGGCTTACTTTGGTGTTAGCTCCTGCATGAAGAATGATGGAGATATCGTTTTCAGTGTCAGTATTCCAGGGGGATAGGGCTGTTTGCTGACGATTGATGGCTCGAATAGCTTTGTTTTTCTGAGCTTTAGATGCTCGGGTTCGGTCAATGACCCGTTCCCATGCTAGTAGTGACTCAGTAGCGTGATTGTTCTCTTCGAGATACTGGGCTAGCTCTATCAGAGCGGCACTTCCGTGTGAGGCTAGTTCGCTGTATTCTGATAGCTGAGGCGCATGATTGAGCATGGTTGGCATCATCTCCTGTAGCGATGGCTTTTTCTCGGTGCCTAGTTTCGTTTCTAGTGTCACGGATTGATCAGTCGGTGCTGATGAGTATTCAGAGGCTGATTTGGGCACTGGCTGAGTGG
>JALZUH010000171.1 GCA_023301645.1 Akkermansiaceae bacterium | reverse complement strand
TTATCCATGTAGAGAGAGGAGAAGTTATCCGCCTTCGACGTGCGAAGATCCCCCCCGCTACCCTTCACCCACAGCACCTCAGTATCGGCACCACTCAGTGGATCTTTCTCAGTGACCTTGGAGGAGGTATTACCACCACCTGTATTAGTCACCCGCTGATCGTCACCGAGGAGATTAGAGCGGTAGACTAGTCTTTGGGTAGGGCTTAGTGAGGCAGCGTAGTCGCTATCCCAGTTATCATTGACGTGCTTGTAGCTTTGGAAACTCATCGTGATGTAAAATTAAAATAAAAAGACTCTGGAAGGAGGTGTATCTAGGGTGAATACGCCTCAGAAAAGGCATGCTCAAGACAGCCATGCTGGAGCACAATATGCAACGATCATCTTCTGCCGCCACGACCTTTCTTACCCCTCCCGGAGGAGTTAGCCGAGCTCGACGACTGCGACCCCTTGCGGCCACACACATAGATACAGTGAATGGCTCGCTTCGAGTTCTCTCTCTGCTTCGCAGCATGTGCCTCCACCTCGAAGCCCACCTGTTCGAGGAGTTTTTTAAACTTCGGCGCAGGCTCTGAAAGCCAGTAGGAAACCTTCCCCGTCGGAGTCAGCACCTGCATGATTTGCTTTAAGAATGCAGGTGTATACATACGAGAGTTCCCCGCCGTGATCAGATCATCTGGCGTATTATCAATATCGAGCAGCAGCGCGTCATAGCTGCCATTAGACTTATTGGACAGAATATCGAAGAGATCCCCCTGAGTGATACGGGTGCGCGGGTCTTCGAGCAGAGGGCCATTATACTCCACCAGAAAGGTGCGGTTCCACTCGATGAGAGGCTGCATTAGTTCCGCCACCTCCACGGTCGCTGAGCTCCCCACCATCTCCAAGGCACGCTTCAGCGTAAAGCCAAGCCCCAGTCCACCGATAAGAACCTTTGGCGAAGTAGCACGTTTACTCTTCTTTTGCACATGAGCACATCCTATCTCGGCAAGTAACTGCTCCGAATACGTGTGATTGGTGCTCATCAGCTCATTGCCATTATACTTCAAGAAAAATTCATTACCCCTCTTATGCAGTGAGAACACAGTGCCATCGGACATTCTCGACTCGCCTAATTCTTCATACGGGATCATGACGGCAGCTTCTCTAAATTATCGAGATGGGCAAGCAGGGATTTCGGCTATCCACCTTATCTCACCATTCACCTTACACCCAGTCCTCACCACCTTTGCCAGTGCCAGCAGCAGGCACCTCCATGGTGAAGTCAGGGATTTTCACTAGAATTCGCAGCCCTTCTGATGTCTCGCCAAATAACGTGCCCTTCACCGTCGCGCGACGGGCAATCACGTGATAGCTATTATAGGAAAAACTATCCATCGGCGTGATCAGCGGATGCTGACCGACTACCCCCTCCCCCTCGACGACGGTAAGCTCGCCATCGACATCACCACCATGCTCACAGACCACCCACTTGCGGCCTGTGATTTTTATCGTCTGGGATGATTCATTGATCACACTGATGAAGTAGACAAAGGGATGCGGCTTATGCACAGGAGCATCCAAGCTCGGCATATAGAGGACA
The DNA here is from genome assembly GCA_023301645.1 of Akkermansiaceae bacterium. Lineage (GTDB taxonomy): Bacteria > Verrucomicrobiota > Verrucomicrobiia > Verrucomicrobiales > Akkermansiaceae > Oceaniferula. The sequence goes on along the minus strand of JALZUH010000171.1, from coordinate 3,879 downwards.
TTATCGACACGTGCCGACAGCCCACTCAGCTCACTGTAGTCTCCCATATCCGCCATAATTCCTCTACCTCCTTAGCAATACCCTTCTTACTACTTGCGACTACTGAATAATAAGCTTCTTCAGCTTACGCTTCACCGTCACCTTAGCGGCGGTGCTCAGTCGATCAACAAAGAGCACACCATTTAAATGATCCACCTCATGCTGAATAGCGCGCGAGAGCAAGCCATCTGACTCCAGCTCGATCACCGAGCCATCGATCTGAGGTAATGTCGCCTTCACAATACTCGGTCTACGAACGGGTGAATTCACCTGCTGGATACTCAAGCAGCCCTCCATATCAGACTCACGTGGCCCCACTAGCTCAAGCTCAGGATTGATAAAGATAAGCGGCATGTGATCCTCTAGCTTAGCATCCTCGCCATTGATCTTCAGAAAAGTAATGCATTCTGGATCATGGGACACATCCACCACAGCCATGCGGATGTCCTCACCTATTTGTGGAGCAGCCAGCCCGACGCCATTGGCATCGACCATCGTATCGACCATATCATCAGCGAGCTTACGAATCGAATCGTCAACATTCTCAACTGGGCGGCATTTTTTACGTAGCACGGGATCACCGTATTGGCAGATTTCTAAAATCATAAATTTATTGTTTAATTATCAAGTAGCAAGCGTCCGATCACATCTAATCGGGAGCGCATACTCAGTGTTATTTAGCGTTATTTAGCCTCACTCGAGAAGGCACATCTTTAGGATTAAACCCCGCTTCAATCAGCGCATTCTGAATCTCAATAAAGCGTTCTAAGGCGATGCCCTTATCAGGCTCAAGCTCCAACTTCCGATTCGGTGAATTTTGTTTGAAAACCTTCAAATACTCCACCAATAACCCATCCGAAATACGCGTCGCATCCAGAGTGACCTCCCCCCCCTTCGCAATGGCCAAGACAGCTGCTGGCCGCTCCACCTGCACCGTAGCCGAGCCCTGAGCCAGTGCCAGCTCGATATTGAGCACATTGCGCTTCTCCTTAGGATCATACTCCACAGCGAAGTAGATCAGCAGAATCGCCATGATATCAATCAAAGGGATGATTGGCACCACAGGTATTTTGCGAGTTGGACGGTGGAATTTCACGAAAGATCAGTAAGTAAAAAGTTAAGAAACCGCTACGACGCCTGCTTGCGTATGTAGTATTGGTGGCAGGCTGAATTCACCTTACCCATCAGCACCTCTAAGCGCGCCGCCATTGTCTCGATCCTGCGATTGAAGAGACTATGCACCACCACCGTAGGCACCGCCACGGCGAGTCCTGCCACAGTTGTATTAAGAGCCATAGCAATGCCCTGCCCCACACTGGACGAATCTGCCCCCGTTCCCACATCCGCAAAGACCAAGACCAGACCACTAGCCGTGCCTAACAAACCAATCAATGGAGCAATGGTAATAACCACCTCCAAAGCAGGCATCCCCGAGCTCATCTTAACAATTTCCTCATGAGCCGCAGACTGCACCGCCTCCTGCACCTCTGCCTGAGAGCGATCAGCATGGACCAGAGCCACACTGCATAATCGACCAAGTGTCGTATCATCCTCGGCGAAGTTCGACTTCAGCGTCTCCACCCCGCGCCTATGTAGCAGCCCATCAATATCATCAACCATCTCCTCGGTTTTCTTTGGGATGATCAGAGCCTTAGCAAGAGTGTTGAACTTATAATAAGCCACCCCCACTGCCACCATCGAGCACGCCAATATCGGCAGTATAAAGAACCCACCATTACTAAAAAAATTCCACACCACCTGCCACGAGGACGGCTCTGCATCAGCTAAGTATAAATACATGTTATTAAATATCTGGTTAAAAAAATTAGAAAGAAAAGTTATAAATTAGCTCCAGAGGCTCGCCCTTGAGCTCCCTCAGCACGTCACTTGGCATCTTAGGTAGCTGCGCCTGCCGAATCGCCCGCTGAGTAAATCCACGCTCGATATAGTTCGCACCCACAACATCTTCGAACTTAATACCGCTCACCCCACCTGATTTGTCGACGTAAAACCGCAGCGAAATCACACCTGGCACGATATGATCACGGTGCAAGTCACAATTCCTACGCCACTGCAGCTCCACGGCCTTACTCACCAGCGCCTGATAGCGACCCAGCGGAGAGTTCCGCACATTAAGAGCACTCTTACCACGCCGCGATATCGACCCCGTCACCTTCGTCTTCGCCTTAAATCCACTAAACCCACCCCTCTTCAGCTCCTGATCGAGCTCTGAGCCCAGTCCATCACCCTCACCATCTTGCTCAGCCTCCCTGAGACGATCAGCGAATATCGCATTACTTGCCAGTCTAGCCTGACGCTCCGCCTCCTCCTTAGCCGCTGCCCTCAGTGCATCCTGCTCCGCCTGAATTTCCTTTCTCAGCATCGCAATCATCTCACCCTGCTTCAGATAATCAGGAGCCAATGCCCCCACATCATCAGGAGCCAGTAAATCCGCAACATCCACCTTCTTCTCAGTGGTCTCCACCGGTTTCTCTACAGACTCCTCCACAGGGCTATCCACCGCCGCACGCACCCCAGCCGACCCATACTGAGGGATCTCTGTCTCGCCCCCCTTGTCATCCATACCCACAGACCCGTCTTGATAAGACTCAGCCACCGTCTCCACATGATTAGGATGGATCGGATTACGACCATCCTGTGAAGGCAAGTCCTCAGGAGCACCCGCCGTAGGTGCCAGCTCAGAAGCCGCCCTCGTATCGCGATCACCAATGATACTCGTATCAGCATCAGGAGTGCCCGCCTGATCTGGCGAAGTATTAGCAAATCTCCTCTTCTGCTTCGAAATACTCCTATCCGCAGCATCAGGCTCCTTCTCTGCTACGCTCTCTGGTGGCTTCCCCTTCGGCTGTGGCTCGTCCTTCTCCTCATTAGCCGCCTGCTGCTCTTTCTCAGCACTCGCAGGCTCCTTCTCTGGCTCGAGTTCTGGCTCAGGAACGACCACCAACGTCTCCAAAATCATCGTCATCTCATCACTCCCCACTGGGTCAGCAGCCGCCGACTTCCTAGGCAATGGATCAAGCGACACATAAACCACCCATGATAAAATCCCCATGAGATGCACCCCCACCGCCACAAGGACTGAGGTCATCACACGCTTCTTCATCAGGTTCACACCAGCAATGTAATTTCAAATCACAAAATCACAAATACCAAATCTCGAGTAAGCGGGTTGGAGTAGATGGTGACTCAAAATTAGCTATTCAGAATTCAGCGTAGTATCTTCTGCGCCTAGATTGCGATAATTACGACCGTCTTCAGATAAAGTTAAATCAAAACTTTGCTGATAGTCCTCGGAATTTGCATCAAGGCATCTCACTCTCAGAGTAATCGATTCAGGAGGAGTTTCATCAACCTTAAAAGTAACCTTAACTTGATAAGACTCGCCTTGCTTTAAAAAAGGCACCTCCCCCTGCTTAGCAATATTACCTAGATCGGGAAACGTAGTTATCCTAATTTCAGATGCTGGTTGACCAGTATTCTGAACCTCGAACCCCATCGTAAGCCCTCCTTCTCTAAACCTTCTAATTCCAGAATGAACTAGTGAAAATCTTGGTTGAGCTTCTCTAACATGACGTTGTTGCTCTATTTTAAGAGCTTCAAGATCAGCATTCACAGATTCTCTTGTCGCCGCGACAAGCTGTTTATGCTGCTCAACAGAGTTCTTTAGTTCATCAGCTTGCAACTTTAATGCTTCTGTATTTTGCCGCAACTCGGCCTGCTGCTGAACAAATCCTAAAATAAGCCAGAAAAGCATTAATGGACCAAATACCCCAGCGAGAAAATCACCCATTTCATTCAAAGCAATGGTAGATAACTCAT
>JALZUH010000170.1 GCA_023301645.1 Akkermansiaceae bacterium | reverse complement strand
GGTAAGCGTGCTCGTGGTGAAGTGATCTCTATCGCACTTGCTAATGATGGCCAGCATCAAGACACAGGGGCTAAGATGATCCACGCTGCTGATGACACGACTTCTAACGTAGTTTCTAAGTCAATCTCAGTGGGTAAAGGCCGCTCTACTTACCGCGGTCAGGTGCATATTCCTAAGCACTTGAAGGGCTGTAAGAATAACACAGAGTGTGACGCTCTACTTATCAACTCGAAGAGTAAGACAGATACTTATCCTGCCATTACGGTGCGTGGTAACCAGCACGTTACTCAGCACGAGGCTAGTGTTAGCCAAGTGAGTGAGGAAATGCTCTTTTACATGCAGCAGCGCGGTATTGATGAAGGTCAGGCAATGAGCTTGGCTGTTAACGGCTTTATTAACGACTTGGTCAGCGAATTCCCGATGGAATACAGCGTTGAGTTAAAGCGTCTTATCGAGCTAGAGATGGAGGGTAGCGTTGGCTAACCAATCCATGAAAGGCTTCTGTTAATTTTATCAGAACTATTTTTCACTTTTACATAATTTATTTTAAATGAGCACGACGATCGCGCAAACAAGCATTCTTGAATCCGCCCCGCAAACTCCTGCTGCATTCCCATCATGGTATGCAGAGCTACAGCAGCAAGCATGGCAGAAGTTTCTAGATGCACCGATGCCAAGCCGCAAGGATGAGAACTGGCGTTTTGGCAACCTTAAACAACTCAACTTCGAGCACTTCGTGGCTGAGGAGCAGAGTCATATTACTTATCAAATTCCGACCCTTCCAGAAGGTGTTATTTGTCTACCTTTCGCCGAGGCTCTTGAGCAGCACGGTGATTTGGTCAAAGAGCACTTCATGAAGGATGAGGCTCGCCTCGGATCTGCAAAGTTTGCAGCACTGCATCAGTCACAGACAAAGAGCGGACTCTTTGTCTACGTGCCAGATGGTGTTGTTGTTGAGCAGCCTATCGAGGTGTCACATGTGCTTACTGGTAGTCATGCGACTTCTTTCCCGCACACCCTTATTATCACAGGGAAAAATGCAGAGGTTGCAGTGGTTGATCGTTTCACGAGTGCTGATGCTAATGACGAAGGTCTATGTGTCGCAGTGAATGATCTTATCGCCAATGATGGTTCGAAGCTCAGCTACTGTGTTATTCAGGAGCTCAATCTTGCAAGTAAGATGATCCAAGTGAACTCCATTACGGCAGGTCGCTCTGCTAATGCGAAGGCATTTACACTCAACACAGGGGCTCAGTGGGCACGTAGTGAGTCTCTGAGTAAGCTCGCCGCAGAAGGTGCTAATGCTGACATGCTTGCATGCTCTATTCCTTCTGGAAGCCAGCAGTATGATCAGCGCACGTTCCAAGAGCATGCAGCACCTCACACGACGAGTAATTTACTCTATAAAAACACTCTCTACGGCACAGCCAAGACAGTTTTTGCTGGGCTTATTAAGGTCGATGACGGTGCGCATTACACCGACTCCTATCAGACTTGCCGTAACCTTCTTATGGAGGATACAACTGAGGCGAATTCAATGCCTGGGCTAGAAATTAATGCTGACCAAGTGAAGTGCTCCCACGGTAGCACAGCTGCCAGTGTGAGTGATGAGGAGATTTTCTACCTCCGCGCTCGCGGTATTCATCCGACACAGGCTCGCCGCCTGATTGCCCACGGTTTCTCTATCGAGGTTATTGAGATGATCGACAATGAGAAGCTTGAGGAGTTAGTGCTTGAAGCTGTCGATCGAAAGTTCGCTGTGATTAGGTAAGGTTTGCTTTTGGTAATACTTTTCAGAGGAGGTGGGCTTTACGGCTCACCTCCTTTTTTTGGCTATGATACTGGATGAACAACTTGAAACTCATGTCAGCTGGCGAAGCGCATCATTAAAATTACCCTTGACAAATTAGCAGATAAGATTTTAGAAAGTTTTAAAGTATACCTTGAAAATCAGGGTTCTTTAGTAATCACTCAATTTGTAAATAATGCAAAACTTAAACTTATTGATGCGATGAAGGATAAAAAATCATCTGTCAAAGCGTTGGGTAAATATACATTCCTTGAAGGAGATTTTTCTGGAGGAGGCTGGTCAGCAGAAGACCTTGTTTTAGATGGTGATACTGGAGGAAGTGCAACAGTAAAAGGAGAGGCTGAATTCAATGCAGGAGCTAGTTTTTTGGCATCTGGTGAATTTAAAATCCAACTCGTTATGGTTGGAGATGTATCATTACTAATGACGTCACTTGCTTCCAGAGAAGATAAGTCGAAAGCCAACATTTTAACTGTTGATGGAGTTCCAGCTGGCAAAATAACAGCAGTCGCTAAAATAGAATTTCAAGCAGGGGTGAGTGCTGAAAATGTAGTAGGTGTATTTAAGAGTTTTAGTCATGATACAAGAGAGGAAGTCACTATTAAAGCTATTGAGAAAGATGCACTTTGTGAATAAAGTCACCATATTGTTACTGCTAGTTCTTTTGAGCGCATGCGAAAAGAGTCAAACAGTGAGTCCAAATACGGATGAAATAAGTTTAGACGAAGTGAATTATCATTATGATTCTAATGGGGTAAATGAACTAAAGGCTGAAATCATTATACCGGAAAAAGATACTTATGTAGTCGTAGGGTTAGAATACTACCCTTTTGCGCACGGACTGCTACCTTATTTTTACTTAAACCTAGAGGAGCTAACTTATGAAAGTTATAAAATTACTTTTGAGATAATGCCATTAAATAGTGAATTTTGTGATTTTTCCATAAAAATAGAGTTCTTTGATTCACAAAAAAGAATTGTATTCGAACAGAAGAAATCCAGAAAACTTTTTTGTAATAATACAATTATCAAAAATAAGTCTGCTTGCAAACTATTAGGTGATAACGTGAATAAATATTACGTTGCCAATATACATGCTACAGAAATTGACCAAGGATACAACTTAGTAGCAATCAGTGCAGAGAATTCTGATAGGTTAAAAAAGAAAGTTGAAATCACTAGTGCAATACCTCTTTGGCAATGGGAAGAACAATTAATTGTCCCTGAAAGCAATCTTATTACCAGTGAAAATAAATAAATGACAGACATGCAGTAATCTTGAATTGTTTTCTGTTCATGCTAAACACCTTGTAAATCAATACATAAAGAATTCACTGACCTCCAGAAATTAGACTGTAAAACCTCACCCTATTTGAGGGCGATTAGCCGGGGCTGCGTCCTGTAGTTCGCTCGCAGGGGCGAGTCTTGGGGGCTGTGGACTCGGAAGGAGTGGGGCAGGAGTTGCTTATCATGTGATGAGCCGCACGGCGGGTGGTGATTTTCCGTGAGTTCCGTCATAAGGGGAAGTGTCCCACAGATCGTTAAAACTAGTGGTGGTTGGTTAGCTGCATGCGATAGCATGCGGTTGAACTAAAACCAAACCAACCAACCACCGTGATA
>JALZUH010000169.1 GCA_023301645.1 Akkermansiaceae bacterium | reverse complement strand
CTCGAACCCGCGACCTCCGGCGTGACAGGCCGGCGCTCTAACCAACTGAGCTACCACCCCTTTACTTTATAAGTTGCGTCCCGCGCTTGGCATCAGATGCTTTGCTTGGGCGGGCGCAACCTAGTGTGAAATCTAAAAATAAGCAATATCTTTTTGCATGAAAACTGCTTTTTTTTTCGACCCCCTATTTAGGCTTCATTTAAGGTCGAAATAGCAGCCTCTAAACTCTCCACACTATCGATAGAAATCACTGTAGCAGACTTATCAATACGACCCATGAGACCTGCCAAAACCTTACCCGGTCCGAGTTCAAGAAACGTCGTATGACCCTCAGCCAGAAGGTGCTGCATAGATGCTGTCCATCGCACTGATCCAGTGACCTGTTTTTCAAGCATAGATTGGATGTGCTCAGTATCTCTCACAGGTGTCGACTCGTAGTTACAAATCACAGGGATTGACGGCTGCTGCAGCTCAACATCAGAAAGCACGCTAGCGAGCTTATCTTGCGCGCTCTGCATTAATCTTGAGTGATATGCACCAGCAACATTGAGCTTTTTGCCCATTCTTACGCCACGGCCTTTTGCTTCTGAGACAGCCTTGTCCACACCAGCCTCATCACCTGAAATGACGATTTGACCGATCGTGTTGTAATTAGCCACATCCACTCCACAGTCAGCAGCGAGTTCGGCCACAGCCTCCTCTTCACCACCGATCATTGCAGCCATAGCACCATTAGTAGCATTACAAGCCTCCTCCATGAATGCGCCACGCTGCTCGACGAGCTTCAGACCTGTTTCAAAATCAAATGTGCCCGCTAATGTATGAGCAGTAAACTCCCCTAGTGAAAGTCCAGCAGTAGCCACTGCATTAAGCCCAGGAACCTTTTCCTTAAGCACAGCTAGGCAAGCAAGCCCGTGAACAAACAAGGCGGGCTGGCAGCGTGAAGTCTTCGTAAGCTCCTCATCTGGGCCTTCAAACATGATCTCACTCAGTGAGTAGCCTAGAGCCTCATCAGCCTTGGCAAATAAATCTTTAACTACAGGATAAGCCTCAGCCAAGTCCTTACCCATACCAACCTTCTGTGCTCCCTGTCCGGAGAATAAAATAACAACGTTACTCATAGTGCGCTTGTTCTATGATAATGCTCGCCACCGCACAAGCCCGCAGAATGCCTGAGGGTAAAAAACTAAAAGCCTCAAAACAACACTACAGCAGCATAAAAAAGCCCCTGCCTGCACAGAGCAGACAAGGGCTGAAATTCTTTAGCTTCTAATAAAGCTCAATCTATATGACGATTAATAAACGTCTCTTGCGTAACGCTTCTTAGCACGGAGATCTTTGATAAACTCCACGGCTGCCGCCTCACTGAGTCCACCCTCTTCTTGAGCGATCTCATGGAGTGCCTTATCGACATCCTTTGCCATACGAGAAGCATCACCACAGACATAGAAGTAGCCGCCACCTTCGAGCCACGCCCAAATTTCAGCTGCACTTTGCTTCATGCGTGTCTGCACGTAGATCTTTTCCTTCTGGTCACGAGAGAAAGCCGTATCAAGCTTAGCAAGGTGGCCATCAGCCATCATCTGCTTGAGCTCATCTTCATAAAGGAAGTCAGAAGCCTCATGCTGATCACCGAAGAGTAACCAGTTACGACCCGTAGCAGCAGTAGCTACCCTTTCTTCGAGGAAGGCGCGGAACGGAGCGATACCTGTTCCTGGTCCTACCATGATCATATCAGCGGCTCCATCCTGAGGGATGCGGAAGCCGTTATTGGTATGGACGAAGACACCTGGCTTAACGCCTTCGGTGCGGTCAGAGAGGAACGTAGAGCACACACCACCACGATCACGATAATGGCTGTGGTAGCGGACAACACCCACGGTAAGGTGAACCTCACCCGGGTGAGCCTTCGGGCTCGATGCGATTGAGTAGAGGCGTGGTTGCAGCTTCTTAAGAACAGAAACAAACTCCTCACCATCATCAAAATCAGCCGGGTAATCAACAGCAAGGTCAACAAGCCCTCTACCCCAGATAAAGTCATCCATAGCCTGCTTATCCTCAGATTCACAGATAGCGCGAAGCATCGGAGAGCCACTACGTGACTGCCAGTCAGTGATTAGCCCCTTAGTGAGCTTACCAATGTCATAGTGGTAGAGAAGAGCATCTCTGAGAGAGCCTTCCTTACCATTAGAAAGTGGCACTTCCTCATTGGTGTTAAATGGCATTGCACGGATGATCTCATCGACAATCTCAGGTGGGTTCGTAGGGAAGACACCAAGAGCGTCTCCTGTTTGATACTCCAGCTCAGAACCTTCAAGAGACATCTCGATGTGATGTGTCTGCTTAGCCGACTCTTCAGTGTTAAGATTGTAGTTATTAAGGATCGCTGATGGGAAAGGATTCTTCTTACTGTATCCCTGCTCTTGCTCTTCCTCGTCTTCCTCAGAAACAGTAGCCTGAGTGCCTAGTGCAGCCATCACGCTACCACGCCATGCGGCATAGGAATCGTCATAGTCGACATCGCAGTCTACGCGAAGAGCGATTTGCTTAGCACCGAGCTCACCAAGACGGTTGTCGAACTCAATACCTGTCTTACAGAAATCTGGGTAATCCGTATCACCGAGAGAGAGCACTGAATACTGCAGCTCAGGGAGATTTGGCGCACCATCGCTATGGAGCCACTCATGGAGAGCCATCGCGTTATCAGGTGGATCACCATCACCATAGGTGCTGGTAATGACGAGTAAGATCTTCTCAGTAGAAAGCGCTGACTGATCATACTCAGCCATATCCACGACAACAGGCTCGAAGCCAGCCTTCGTGAGCACTTTACCAGTCTTCTTGGCAAGACTTTCAGAATTACCAGTCTGAGAACCCCATAAGATAGTCACCTTCTGGCCAGCTGCAGGCATCGCAGCCTCAAGCTTCTTACTGTAGAACTCTTTGAGCCAAGCTTTCTGCTCGTCGGTAAAGGGCGCGTCGTCTGGTAATGTAAAATCGAAATTCATAGAAAATATGCATGTAGCCACCCAAGTAGAACATTCGGCATTGAATATCGAGCATCAGGCACTGGGCTGTCTGCGTCGGCATCCAAGCTTGTGGGCTAGGTAGCTAAAGTTTTGGGACTTTGTTAGGACTTTTTAGGACTTAAAAGAAATGACGTCATAGGACTTAATGAAAAGGCGCTAGCCGTCACGGTGTCACCTAGTGAACTAGGCGCGCTTTGAATAAACTTGGTGACGGATGTTTACAAGGTTGTTTCATCAGGAAATCACTCTTTTTTGTGACTACCTACACATTTCAAGGCTTTCACGCCCACTCCGCCTCAGTTAAAAGCTTTATTTTGCGAGCTTTTCGAGCTCTACGCGAGAAACAGGGGTCTTACGATCAGCCCACTTAGCACGGAATTGTGTAGCCTGCTCGACCGTCACAGCCGCAGACTTGTTCCCAAAGGAAGAACGAACATAGGTAAGTAGATCAGCAAACTTCGCATCATCTTGGTAAACAGCCTCCAAAGGAGCCATCATACCCATGTAATTCGAACCCTCTGACTTAATCCCCTTCAGGATCACAAGGGCCAAAAGCGATGGATCACCATTGACAATGCTCGACGCCGTCAGCGAAGGAGCCATCTTTTTATCCCCTATTGCCAAGCCCTGACCGTCTGCACTATGGCAAGCACTACAGGTCACATATGCCGACTTGCCAGCTTCTGCACCTGCCCATAAAGAAGAGGTTGTCAGCCCCATGACGAGAATCGATTTTAATGTATTTTTGATCATAATAGATAAAAGTGAGTTGTGAGTAATTAAAGATAGTCCCGATAGGTGCAAAAAGCAACTTTTGAAAAGTAAGCCTGCAAGCAAACCATCAGCATAGCTAACTATCTCATCATCTATACGCACGTATTCTTAAAGATATTACAAATAAATGCCTCTCCCCATCAAAGGGAGTTCCAGAAGAAAGCCCGCAAAAAAGCAATCATCCGAATCCTAGGAGAAGCCCAGTCTGGCATGATGGAGGAAAAATATGCGCGTCTTAAAAAAGTTATCGCCGATCAAACCACCAGATTGATACTCTGAAGGAGGTGAATTCAAAAAAGTGGTAAGCGTGAAGGCGAA
>JALZUH010000168.1 GCA_023301645.1 Akkermansiaceae bacterium | reverse complement strand
TCGGCGATGACGGTGGTGTGCTCGGACTCTACGAAGGCGCTAACAATGCTATTGGGCAAAATGTGAACTCCTGGGCGAGCTCGTAGTGTCAAGGCGTCTGAATGGTCGAATCCTTGCTGGATTCTTGATTCGTATCGCAAGCGAGTATCGAGGGATAGTTTGAAGTAGTCAGAAATACTGGCTTCTGCAGGTTCTTCAATATGGATTTCGGCACTGAGAGGTCCTGCGAGGAGGACTGATGATAGAATCAATGGAGAGAGTTTGTTTTTCATAGTAAAGCAATAGCTGGAGTGGTCTATATCGTATCGCGATTTAGCGTGAGAAGTGCTATACTTTATAGAAATAGGTGATGCACTCCCTTTACCCGAATGGAGATAGGTAATCCTGCCATGTCCTTCAATGAAAAACAGCTAAGAATGATGCTTTTCAATGACTCGCTCTAATTCTTCATTGAATAGTGAGGTGAACTGCTCTTCGGGAAGTGAGAGTGTTTTTGTCTTACTCACATAGTAGCCCCATTGTCTTGTAGGTGGGGGGCTGATGCTGTGCTTGACGAGGCTGTTGTTTTTAAGCGCGTCGTGAGCGACCCAGTCTGAGATGATGCCTACACCTAGTCCGAGAGTGGTCATTTCCTTGATGGATTCCATATTGGACATCGAGATGCTTGATCGTTGCTTGATGCCTAGTCCGGCTAGGTGTGTGTCGAGAATCTTACTGGTGGCGGTGTCGTTTCCGTAGGTAATGAAGCGTTCCTTGCCATAGTCCCTCGTGGCTTGTGGGTCGGTTGCCCATGGGTGAGTGGCGGCGGTGATGAAGCATAGCTCATCGGAGAATAATGGAATGAATAGAAAGTCATTCTCATGAACACTACGGTGAATGCCGAATGCAAGGTCGAGCTTACCTTGTGCCAGATCTATGAGTAGGTCAGAGGTGTCGCCAGCAGTGATGAATATTTCGGCTTTGTTATTTTTCTTATAAAAATTGTCCAGAGTCTTGGGGATGACGTATTGGCATAGCGAGTGAGATGCGCCAATTTTCAGGGCGCTGTATCCCCAGTTATTGAGAGTTTTCATCTTCTGCGATGCATGGGCAAGGTGCTCGACGGCCTTTTTGGCATGGTGGAGAAATACTTCTCCGTGAGGAGTGAGGATACATTTTTTGCCGAGTCGCTCGATGAGCTTACACTCAAGCTGTGATTCTAAGGATTTGATAGAATGGCTTACAGCAGATTGAGTAACGCTCATTTTATTAGCTGCTGCTGTGAATGAGCGCGTTTCTTCGATTGCGATAAAAATGCGTATTTGACGGATATCTGGGAGTTGAATCATGTCCTCAGGGTTTTAAAGCGTTGCTCTAGAAAGAAGTGTAGGCGAGTTTGAAGCTGCTTGTTTGAGGCAGGTTCAGCCTATGGCTAGCAGGTTACATGCCATCGTGTGTTTCTAGGCGTAGTTTTTTTGTGGAGGTGTAAAATGAAGCCGTGATCGCAGTGATCACGGCTTGGGGGTATTACGATGTGAAGAGCTTTAATTAGAACGCGTAGTCAAGCTGGACAGATGTCTGGATGATATCGCGGTCAAATGTATTGTCGTCGTCACCTACGTAGTAAGAGCTTTTACCGAGTAGGGTGAGGTTGTCGGAGAGCTTTTTAGCCAATACGAGGTCAGCTTCCCAACCGTATGCATCAGAGAGCGAGTCATTGAGGTAGTAGTGAACGAAGCCTTTGACCACAACGCCTTTTACTTTGGTAGATGCCATTGCGTAGATGTCAGTTAGACCATCATATTCTGCATCTGGTAGGCCTAGGCGATGTGCGATGAATCTGTCGGCAAAACCATTGAATGCGTGCACTGTAGCAAGAGGCGTTTTGAAGTCCTCTTCGAGGTATTCGACACCTGCCTTGTAGGTGACATTGCCCGCTTTTTTCGTGTAGGTGAGATGTCCGTAGCTCGCATTATAGCTGTCTTGGTCACCTGCTTCTGTCTGGTAGGCATATTCAGCGTGGAAGCCGTTACCATCAAACTGGATTCCGTAGGTGTTGGAGTTAGCTCTTGGGAAGGCAAGGCCTTCGCTGAAGTCGAGTAGGTAGGAGTAAACACCAACTTTAGATGCACCAACGTTAGCTGAAGCGTTAAAGAAGTGCATGTCGCCTTCGAGCTCACGGAAAGCTCCCTCTGCCTCTGAACCAAAGATACGATTAGCTCTGCTAGCATAGGCGTAGTAGAGAGAGTAATCAGAAGTTTTGTAATCAAGTGATACGCCGTCATAGGTTTGCTCGTTCTGTCTCCAGCCGACGTTTCCGATGTGAGCGGCATTATCTAGAATGATACGCTGTCTTCCGCCTTTGAGGGTAAAGCCACCATTTTTAAGCTGAATGTATCCTTGGTTGAGCTCATTGGTTTCAGGGTCGATGATTTGCGCATTATTTGCTCTGAAAGGGTCGAGGGTGTCATCGAGTGCTTTGAAGTCTTCTCCAATGGCAACGGTATGTTCTGTTTCAATAAAGGCGCTGAACATTTTGCCGGGTAGGATGGTTACACCTGGGCGAACACGGAGGGTGAGTGCATCAGAGTGGTCGGAGCCTTGCTCGATTTTTGACTCGTAACGTAAACGAGCATTCAGTGAGAGCTTGAAGTAATCCGAAAGGCTTTCCTCTGCTGAAGTTGGAATATCTACAACACTATCCTCTGCCTGTATGGCTCCTGTTAGGATGAGTGATGAAAGGGCGAGTTGAGTTATGTTTCTTTTCATAGCAAAACACTTCAAAGCATTGCTTGTGCCAGCTTAGGCCGTGAATGATGAAAGGAGCTAATGATTTTTATTAACAGCACTTAGTGTGATCAGCCCGTCACAGGTATGGATTATATAAGGAAGGGTTTCCAATGAGGTCTCCAGGAGGCGCTGAGGGAGGGGTGATATGCCATTCATTATTCAGGTGACTGATTTTAATGAATACTGGCACCGATGATGCTTAGAGGGTGTTGGTTAACAAACATTGCTTTTATAAAATATATGAAAACACAACACATGATAGGCTCAGTAATGGGTGCTGCTAGTTTGATAAGTAGTCCTCTGCTTATGGCTGAGCAGCTAGACGTCGAGAAGGATACACTGAAGTTTGGCTTTATTAAGCTCACTGACTGCGCTCCAATCGTCATCGCTAAGGAAAAAGGATTTTTTGAAGCTGAGGGTCTCCAAGTTGAGGTTGTCGCTCAGCCTAACTGGAAACAGCTACTTGATAACGTCATCACAGGTGAGCTCGATGGTGCGCACATGCTCTCAGGTCAGCCGATTGCAGCGACGATTGGCTTCGGCACGAAAGCTCACATTGTCACACCCTACACACTCGACCTAAATGGTAATGCTATTACCGTGTCGAATGCGATTTGGGAAGGAATGCAGGAGAACGATGAAGCTCTTCAGTCAGATACACCTCCACACCCAATTACAGCAGATTCGCTCAAGCCAATGGTCGTAGAGGCTAAGGAAGACGGTCAGAAGCTACCAATGGGTATGGTCTTCCCAGTTTCAACTCACAACTATGAGTTCCGCTACTGGCTAGCTGCCGCAGGTATCCACCCAGGTATGTATACTTCTACTGACCTAAAGGGATTCACCGATGGTGACATCGAGCTTTCTACTACGCCACCACCACAGATGCCGGCGACTCTTGAGTCTGGTAAGAATGTAGCTTACTGCGTAGGTGAGCCATGGAACCAGCAAGCGGTAACTAAGGGTATCGGAGTTCCTGTCGTGACCAACTATGACATTTGGAAAAACAACCCAGAAAAAGTATTCGGTGTAACTAAGCAGTGGGCTGATGAAAACCCTCTCACTCTCATCGCTGTAACTAAAGCGCTCATCAAGGCTGGAAAATGGCTCGACGAGACAAGTGCTGATGGTTCACTCGTTAATCGTGAAGAGGCTTGCCGTATCTTGTCTCAGCCAAACTACGTTGGTGCAGACTTTGATGTCATCAAGAACTCAATGACTGGCTTCTTCTACTTCCAAAAGACAGACAAGCGCCCAATGCCTGATTTCAACGTATTCTTCAAATACAACGGCACCTACCCTCACTACTCTGACGGTGTGTGGTTCCTCACACAGATGCGTCGCTGGGGCCAGATCACAGAGGCTAAGTCTGAGGCATGGTATCATGAGACAGCAAAGAGCGTGTATCTTCCAGACGTGTATCGTAAGGCGGCTGATATGCTCGTAGCTGAAGGTGCTCTTGCCGCTTCAGATTACCCTTCTGCTGAGTATGATGGTTATAAGCCAGCTACAGCTGACTTTATTGACGGTGTTAGCTTCGACGGTAAGCAGGCTATTAAGTATCTTAATAGCCACAAGATCGGGAATAAAGACCCTGAATAAATTTGTAGTGTAGTTATTAGTGGGTAAAGCCGCACTCGTAAGAGTGCGGCTTTACTTTTTTGTGGCCATTGGCCCTGAAGGTAACAGCTCTATCTGCTCGCATTAGCCGGTATGTGATTAGGTGTATTCATCATCGGGATGAATAATATGAACCCAGACTCATGTTTTTGGTATGGGGTTTGCTATGGCATGAGTGTCCTACATACTAAACCATGAAATTACTCTCCAAAATTAAATACCCATTACTCAAGCTTATTGATATATCTGGATTCAAGGTGCTAGATCCGCCAGTTCGCTTAATGTATGGTGAGGAGCCTGAGAAGCAGGTTCGTGACATTCTACGCTACATGCTACTGCCTATCGTCTTCGTCTTAGCCTGTGTAGTGGTTTGGAATGTAGCAGGTCCTAAGCATAAGACCAAATCTGGAGAAGTCCCTACACCGAGTAAGGTCTGGACAGCAGCTCAGGACAGCACGCGCTTTAAAAACCGCGAGAATGAAAAGCAGGCGGCTTTTCTCGTCGAAGGTGAAGTTCGTGAGCAGGAACTCGCACGAGTCAAGGCAGAGCTACTCAAGCTAGAAGAGTCAGCAGCTAACCTCAAGGCGCAGTCCGCTGAGGTGACACTGAAAGGTCAGTCAGAAATGGATGCCAAAATACTTCCTGTAAAGACAAGACTAGACGAGCTCAAGGCGACGCTCAAGCTCGCCAAGGCAGCACGTAAAGAGGAGCTAGTAGCGCTAGCTGATAAGGTATCCCAAGGATCAGCCTCTGGGGAGAGTCTGATCGCTCTAGTCGAGCAGGACGCCGCTGAATACGAAAAAGAAAAAGCTCGTCTGAAGAGTATCAATGACGAGCTTGACGCGATACGTGATAATCCTCCAGCAGCCGTGAAGAAAGCACAGCTAGATTCTAATAAAATAGCTGATGAAGTTCAGCACTACAAAAAGCGAATCGACTACCTCACTACAGGTAATAGATCGATGAAGGTAGAATCTGCCAAAGAGAAAGAATTAACAGCAGCGGCTGCACTCAAAACTTCTGCCACAGGGGCTGATGCGCTGAAGCAGGCGAAGGCAGTGGTATCTAATCGTAAAAAAGCAACCTCAACACTAGAGCAAGAGTATCCAAGGGCTGCGACCATCTACTGGCAGACATGGCGCTCAGTAGCGACCGTGTTTGTCGGCTTCGTCCTTGCTGCTGCCGTTGCTATTCCCTTGGGGATCATGTGCGGTCTGAACCGTATTGTTATGGCTTGTTTGACCCCGATTATTTCGATTTTCCGACCAGTTTCCCCCGTGGTTTGGCTTCTGATCTTCCAGATTGTTATCGGCGCATTTTTCCCTGATCCTGATGAGCACCCGCTCTTTAGATTCATGAATCACGATAATAACCCATTAGCCTTTCTCAAGACTAACCCAGCGATGATTTTCTCAGCATGCACCGTTGCGATGTGTGCACTCTGGCCAGCATTGGTTAATACCGCTCTGGGTGTCTCCGCTATTGATAAGGATCATCTCAATGTTGCTAAGGTGCTTCGCCTTGGCTTCTGGTCACGCCTCTTTAAGATCATTATCCCATCATCACTACCACTTATGTTCGCTGGATTGCGTATTTCATTGGGAGTTGGCTGGATGGTGCTCATCGCCGCTGAAGCACTCTCTTCATCGGATGGTCTAGGTAAGTTTGTATGGGACGAGTATCAGAATGGTTCATCACAGTCGTTTGCTAATATTATCCTAGCTTGCTTTGTGGTCGGAATCATTGGTTTTGCCCTCGATCGCTTCATGATCGTTCTCCAGCGTATGGTTTCCTTCGATGATGGTTCATCGACTGCATAGCCAGCTATTTCACCGAGTTATAACCTCTCTCTATTATATTTAGATCATGTCTTTTTTAGAAATTGATAACGTAAACGTAGGTTTCGGGCCAGTAGGCTCACGCACTGAAGTGCTAGAAAACATCAACCTCAGCGTGAAAGAAAAAGAGTTCGTAGCCGTCATCGGCTTCTCGGGCTCAGGTAAATCTACCTTGATGAACTTACTCGCTGGCCTGCAGCTTCCCGATCAGGGTGAGGTTCGCATTAATGGCGAGGTCAAGAGCAAGCCTGGGCCTGATCGAGGCATTATGTTTCAGAACTACTCGCTGCTACCGTGGCTTTCCGTTTTTGAAAACATCGAGCTAGCCGTCAAGGCGGTCTTCCCCAAGATGAGTAAGTCTGAGCTCGAAGAGCACATCATGCGCTACATCGGCATGGTGAAGCTCACTCCTGCTCGTGATAAGAAACCTCACGAGCTCTCAGGAGGCATGAGGCAGCGAGTCTCACTGGCGCGCACGCTCTCACTCAAGCCCGAAGTGCTACTTCTTGATGAGCCACTCTCAGCCCTCGACGCTCTCACTCGCTCTGAGCTTCAGGATGAGATTCTTAAAATCTGGGATGAAGATAAGCGCACCGTTGTGATGATCACCAATGACGTCGATGAAGCCGTGCTCATGGCCGACCGCATCATTCCGCTTACCATGTCACCAGCGGCGACCTTATCAGACGACTTCGTGGTGAATATGCCACGTCCTAGAGATCGCCATACGCTCAATGATCATCCTGAGTTTATGCGTCTCAAGTCAGAAATCACCAGCTACATGATGGGGATTAACCAAGAGAGCAAAGAAGGCACTAAGGACAAGCTTGTTCCGATGCCCAAAGTCACCCCGAAGGACTTCGATCCACCCTCAGCAGCACCTAAGTTTAGCCATCTTCAAGAGAAGAGCATGAGCCCGACAAGCGGCAGTTAACTTTCCCATCACAATGTCTAATACATTAAATTCAAGATTTGTAGAAATCTCCCACTTAGTCAAAGAGTATCCTAATCCATATGGCGATGACTTTCGCGTGATTGAGGACTTCAACCTCACCATCAAAGAGGGCGAATTCATCTCACTCATCGGTCACTCAGGCTGTGGTAAGTCCACAGTTCTTACCATGCTGGCTGGTCTCAATGAGATATCAGATGGTGGTATTATCCTCGGGAACAAAGAGATCGATGGCCCCGGCCCTGATCGCTCTGTTGTCTTCCAAGCCCCGTGTCTGATGCCGTGGATGAATGCCTATAATAATGTGATGCTAGGGGTCAAAAACGTCTACCCACATGTCAGTAAGGCGACTCGCAAGGAGATTGTGGAACACTCACTCTCTGTAGTCGGACTAGCCGACGCGATGAAGAAATACCCGAGCGAGCTCTCAGGTGGTATGCAGCAGCGTGTTGGTATTGCCCGTGCTATTGCACTGCAGCCTAAGGTGCTACTCCTCGACGAGCCATTTGGCCGACTCGACTCACTGACAAGAATGGAGCTCCAGGATGTCATCATCGACATTCTAGAGCGAGAGAAGCTCACTGCCATGATCGTTACCCACGATGTCGATGAAGCTGTATTTATGGCTGATCGCTGTGTGATGATGTCAAATGGCCCCAAGGCAGGAGTAGGGGAGATACTCGAAATCGATTTCCCAAGACCAAGAAACCGTGTGGAGATCTTTGATGATCCCAAGTTCTTTGAATACCGTGAGCACCTACTGGCATTCCTAGAGCAGCGCTCCCATATCAAGGATGCGTCACGTATTTTCACCGGTGGCAAGACCATGGGCTACGTCGAAAAGGACGAGGTCGAGGCCGCTGTTGCCAAGATGACCAAGGAGCTACTTAGCTAGTTTCCAGTCTTCAAAAAAGAATCTGATCAAGAAACTCGCACACATTGCATTCGCTTATGTAAGTGATTGTGTGCGGGCGATTGAGGAGGGGAGGGCTATTGATTGTCTCGCTCTTCCTTCAGTGCTGCGAGCATGTCGTAGGTAGCCAGTAGAATAATCATCACGGTGTAGCATACTGATCCTGCCCACCACATGAGGAAATACCAGATGTTCTCGCCTAGCCAGTTCGCCAATGGCCACGCTCCAAGGGCGACGATAATGACCAAGAAAATCACGAGCTGAAAGAGCATCTTCCTTCTCATCTCACGTGAGTGAAGGATCATTTTGGCCAGTCCCATACAGAACTGAACCCAACTTGCTCTTTTTGCAGCCATGATAATATCTTAGTGAGAGTATTCTTCGTGAGTCCCTCTATCTGGCTTTAGAGTGATGCTAAAAGAATGGTGCGACGATCAAAAAATCAGAATTTCCTGTGATTGGTGGTTTAAATATTACCATAACCCGCTATCACTCCCTCGCCATGCTTGATATTAAAGCCATTCGTGAAGACGCCGCCGCCATTAAAGAACGCCTTGCCACCCGAGGAGGAGAAGCCCACTTACTCATTGATGAAGTGCTTGAGTGCGACGCCTCTTGGCGCAAAGCAGAAACTGACAAGCAGTCATTACTCTCACAGAGAAAAAGCCTATCGAAGCAGATAGGAGCACTCATGGGACAAGGCAAGGCCGACGAAGCCGAGGCTATCAAAGAGCAAGTCCGTATAGTAGGTGAAGGAATTGCTGAGCTCGATATCATTTCTGAAAAAGCAGGTAGCCGCCAAGCCGAGCTACTGATGAGTATTCCTAACCTCCCATACGCTGACTGCCCAGTAGGTGCAGACGAAGATGCTAATCCTGAGATCAGAGTCTGGGGTGAGAAGCCCGTAATCGACGAGCCACTCGACCACGTAGCTCTCGCCGAAAAGCACGGACTCATTAGCTTCGAAGACGGCACGCGTATTACAGGCTCAGGCTATGTCGTCTACCGTGGCAAGGGAGCACGCCTAGAGCGCGCGCTGATTCAGTTCCTACTGGATCTACAGACAGAAGAGCACGGCTACGAAGAGGTCAATGTGCCCCACATTATCAAGCGCGAATGCATGGAAGGCACAGGCCAGCTGCCGAAGTTTGAAGACGACATGTATGGTATCGAGGGCAATACCCTTTTCCTCGCTCCTACAGCAGAGGTCCCTGTGACCAATCTCTACCGCGACACACTACTCAGTGCCGAAGATCTACCTGTAAAACTCACCGCCTACACACCCTGCTTCCGCCGAGAAGCTGGAAGTGCAGGGAGGGATAACCGTGGTATCATCCGTATGCACCAGTTTGACAAAGTCGAGCTCGTGCAGATCGTCAAGCCAGAGGACTCTACAAGACTCCTTGAAGAGCTTACAGGCCATGCTGAAGCCGTCTTGCAGAAGCTCGGACTTCACTACCGTGTGATCGAGCTCTGCACCGGTGATATTGGATTCTCATCTACCAAGACCTACGACATCGAAGTATGGTCACCGGGTCAGGACAAGTTCCTTGAAGTATCATCATGCTCAAGCTTTGCCGACTACCAAGCTCGCCGCATGAAGCTACGCTTCAAAGACGAGAACGGTAAGAACCAAATCTGCCACACCCTCAACGGCTCAGGCACGGCACTCCCTCGACTCTACGTTGCCCTTATCGAGCAATACCAGCAAGAGGACGGTTCTATTCGTCTACCTGAGGCTCTCGTGCCTTATTTCAGATCAGAAGTCATTGGCTAGCTAATGTCGTTTTCGTTGGGGCTAGAGATCATCGAAAAATGAGCTCTGAAAAAGCCAAACTTTATATTGACAGAAAGCTCGCGTTGGAATACTTCCCCTCCGTGCCGCGCAAGCGGGCTGATTATTCGACCACGATCAGTAAGTCAAATTCACACACAAATATAACGCGGAGGGGTGGCAGAGTGGTCGAATGCACCGGTCTTGAAAACCGACGTAGCGCAAGCTACCGTGGGTTCGAATCCCACCCCCTCTGCCATATTTGATTTTTTAAAGCCCTTTTTAACAAAGGGCTTTTTTGTGCCTGGGTGTTTGAGTCGTTGAGAATCCCACAAAACACACACTAAGGTGAAGTTCTAATGTAGATAAGGATGTAGCTGGGAAAGCTTCGCCCGCATGCTTAGTTTAAGAGGTGCGGAGTTAAACGACACAAAAAAAGAGACCTACGTGAATAGGTCTCTTGGTGATTGGTCTGGGTATCGTGTGACGGCGGGCATGGTGTCCACGCTGCCTCATGGTGATTAAAATGGAATGTCGTCATTCATGAGCTCATCTGGTGATGGCTCGGCACCTGTAGCGGTTGCCTGTGTGGGCTGGCTGCTACCTCCTTGGTAAGATTGGTTGGCATGGTCATTCTGTCCACCTGACTGGCCACCAGAGATCTTCCAGCAGCTGAGGTTGACGTAGTATTTGCCATTGTATTCATTACCTCTGATATCGAAATTTACGGTGACATCTTGCCCGACACTGTATTGGTCAAGCATGCTGCACTTGTCTTTGACGACTTCGTATTTGATATCCTGCGGGTATTTATCATCGCCTACTGTGACGACAAATTCACGCTTACTAAATCCACTCGGGAAGGTTTGTGTTTCCTGAATGACTTTGATCTTACCTGTTGCTTCATACATGGCGGTATATAAACACTGCGCAATAAAGATGGCGATCCAAAAAATAAAATCCGAGAGGAGTCCACGCTTGTGCTAGCGTTTCGATTCCTGAGAAAATCATAGTATTGTGAAAACATATGGTTTAATTTCCCGCTATGACAAAAAACGGAGGCAGAAACCAGAAAGCAACTCATCGACGGGTTACTAGGTTCTGCTGGTTGGATCGTTGATAACCTCGCCCATGTGACGACAGAATTTGAGCTCAATATCGCGGGTTCTACCAATCCTTTTGTCACTGCTATTAATTAGTTCAATGACCTCTTCATTGTGGAATATGAGTAATGGAGCAAAGGCAGGGTTAGCTATGTGTAAACTCTCCCACATTTCGTCAGAATAGTGCAGACAGCGTCTGCACTATTAATGTTTTAGAGAAAGCCCCGTCTAATTAATGAAAACAACATCAGCTATTATGCTTAAAGCATAGAAATATAATAAAACTTTATATCTAAAAATATCCTTCAATACGAATCCAAGACCTGGTCAACTCGTGAAGACCTTGAGCGCGTCGGACCACATCCAGAGATAGTAGAAGAAGACCTCAACCCAGAGTTAGAAAAAGAAGACCCTTGGGAACTCTGCAAAGTAGGCGATAAGAAGATGAAGTTCGGCAAATCCACCACCGCCCAAAAAGCGAATGGCGTAAAGGCGGGTAAAACCATCATTCACTACAATGGTAAAGTAAAGTTCACCAATATCCCCCTAGAAGCCTGCGATTATGTCGTCAACGGCAAGCCCGCCCTAGAGTGGATCATCGACCGCTACTACATCAAGACCGACAAGAATAACGGCATAACGAACGCCCCTAATGACTGGTGCTGCGTGCACGACAACCCTCGCTATATCATCGACTTCCTAAAAACTGTATGCTACGTCTCCTCCCAGACAAATAATATCGTAGCTAATTTACCTGCATTAAACGAGATCACAAAATAATGATCAAAAAACTAACAGCTATAAGACCACACCAAATTTTCCCTAGTGGGAGGACGAGCCCGCTTTTAGTAGAAGCAATGGATGATGATTGTAATCGATATGAGGTAGTAGTTAAAATATTCACTGAATCTGAAGGGGGATCAAGAGCTAGAATCGCGGAGTTGTTTTGTAATCTGTTAGCAAATGAGTTAGGAATGAATACTCCAGCACCATACTTGCTTAAATTCCCTGATGGCTTTGAGCAATTAGTTCAAGATGCTGTTGTGTCGGATAAAATTAAAAATGCGAGAGGTTACCAATACGCCTGCCATTACTATTCTGGGCTCTCTATCGTGCCGCCAGGTCTGCCTATCCCAAGCGATTTTGAAATCCAGGCGGCAAGCATAATGACTTATGATGGATTAATTCAAAACCCCGATAGGAGACCTGAAAAACCAAATCTTTTAAAAGGTGATGATGGGTATCACGTGATTGACCATGACCAAGCATTGGGTATGTTTGATGGTATGATCATAGGTGGAAGTCTCCCACCTTGGGCTCAGCAAGCCGCTATTTCACCTGCTTATAGTTTCTTGAAAACACACCTTTTTAGTCGTGTTTTAAAGGGCAAAGACATAGCGTTCAAGGAGATCGAAGAAGCAATCCGAACGATGGATGATTCTGCAATAAATATATTACTCGACCAAATTCCTACCGAATGGTGGCAAGGATTTGATAAATATGACGAAATGAAGGAGTATTTTCTTGAAAGTAAAAACTATTCCCAACAAATCACGGATCTGGTAAAAGGAAGTATCTCAGCATGAAAAAATACGACTACATAATCTTGAAATACTGTCACGACTCCATTACAGGAGAATTCGTTAACGTGGGTGTTATTTTGCTTAGTGAAGACCGCTACTTAGGTGCCCACTTCAACTCTCGCTATACGCGTATTAAGCAGCTTTTTAGTGCGGTGGAAAAAGAGAACCACCGGCAGCTCATGGGCTACCTGCAGCGGCGTTTCAACACGTTAGGTATAGAAGCTGAAGACCAGCTACCCATTACGCAAAGGTCGATAAATGAGCTCGCCCACAGTGTTCTGCCTCCAGACGACAGTGCCTACCAATGGTCCAATGTGGAATCAGGATTTACACTTTCCCCTGAGAATGAGTGCATACACTTATTTAACCGCTTAGTTTGTCACTACGAAAATAAGAAAGAGAAGACAAGGCGGGGTGACGATGAAGTCTGGAGCTCGTTTAATGAAGAGCTTAGAAAGAAAAAGCTCAGTGTTCACCTTAAAGAAGCAAAATTAGTCACCTCTGATTATGCTTACAATTTTCACAAAACATACAAGAACGGAAAATTACACCTTTTAGAGGCCTTATCCTTTGACCTAGAAGAAGTCAGTAAAATTACCGAAAAAGCTGTGCGATGGCATGGACGTGCTAGCGCCTTACAAGCAGCCGAGCCACATGAGTTTTGGTTTCTGATTGGGAATGTCGAAAGCGAGAAAAGAAAGCGTGAAGTGGCAAAAGCCCTAAACATTCTCAACAAAATCGATGCTCCTAAACGGTTTATCCAAGAGTCTGATAAAGAAGCCTTATCGGACCAGCTTGAGAGCTTAATCTCTTCCTGAAGAGCTGCCTTCAAAAAATTCATAGATTTGCCAAGTAGGATTTATGGAGATCTTGATTGAGTCAAAAGCCACTGGCTATGAACTCTGAGATTAATAGCGTGCAGAATTGATAAGCTCTCAACATTTGAGTCAAATTTAATAATTGAGTCATACTTGTGATCACCTTCGTGAAACAACGCGGGAAAACTATTCAAATCTACCTAGATGAAGGAAATCCACGTTCTGTTAAAGGTGCTAAATTCGCGCTAAGTCCTCGACTGAGCTAGCGTTACCCCTCAGGAAACGAGGTATTTAGAAACGAGGACGCCAATAATAGCGATTACTGCGAGGCTGATGAGGATGGCGCGACCCGACCGGGTCTTTGCGGCGTTACAGAGGAGTCAAAGCATGTGTGTGTATTGCTTAGCTTGGGGGTGATGTAAATGCTAATGCTGGCGGGCACAAAAAACCCGCAGCGCTGTGGTAGCTTGCGGGCTTGAGAATGGTGTAGGTCTCGTGTGGATCGATGTGATCTTTGGAGACCTATTTGGAGGGACTACTTGGAGAGGTAGCCTTTGACTCCGTCGTGGGTGGCTGACATGGCTTCGTCACCTTTTTGCCAGTCCATTGGGCAGACTTCACCGTTGTTTTCGAAGTGCTGAAGCGCGTCGATGACTCGGAGCGTTTCTTTGATGGAGCGGCCAAGTGGCATGTCGTTGACGACTTGGTGGCGAACGATGCCTTTCTTGTCGATGAGGAAGAGTCCGCGGTAGGCGACCATTTCACCTTCGACGGTGAGGTTGCCCTCGTCGTCGTTAGCGTATTCGCCTGCGAGCACGTCGTAGTCGTTTGAGATGGTTTTATTGGTGTCTGCTACGAGTGGGTAGCTCACACCTTGGATGCCTCCTTTGTCTTTTGGAGTCTGGAGCCATGCCCAGTGTGAGAATTCGGTGTCTGTGGAACAACCTACTACGGCTACGTTTCTGCTTTCGAATTCAGCTGCTGCTTCTTGGAACTTGTGTAGCTCAGTTGGGCATACGAAGGTGAAGTCTTTTGGGTAAAAGAAGAGGACGACATATTTTTTGTCGAGGTATTGATCGAGGCTGAAGTTGTCGATCATTGTTTCTCCTTTGACGGCTTTTGCGTTAAAGGATGGGGCTGCTTTTCCTACTAATACGGACATGTTTAGATGGGTGTGTTTTGTGTTGA
>JALZUH010000167.1 GCA_023301645.1 Akkermansiaceae bacterium | reverse complement strand
GTTCTACGTCGTTGTCGTGCAGCTCTTCGAAGATGACTTAGAGCTAAGACCTGAAGCTCTCTATAAGTCCTACCTCGCCTTGAGTAAAAAAGGTGACGAGAAGCAAGCGGCCCATTACCTAGGCTTACTTGATGAGGAATTCCCTGATTACGCAAAATCGCAGTAATCTCAGTAGGTGACCATCAAATAGATGTGCTCAACAAACGCTGCGTAATAGACGCAGTGCAATAGAGATTGATCAATAAGGTTTTTCTCAATGGCCTTGCTGAAGTAGGTCATTGATTCACACACGCAGAGTGTATCTAAACTATGCCACAAGATCAACTTGTGGCGAAGATCGATACCAGCCTCCCTAGACCGCTAGAGTCTATCTAAATGGGTGCTTTTACCTTTTCCGAAGAGTTCTTCAGCAGTCTGTCCAGCAGGTAGGCAGATGCAGATAGGCTTCATTTCTCTGCCTTGTGCATCGTAGCGATGATCGAGCATTCTAACGGGGATTTCGACCTCGCGAGGTTTGCCGTCGGGACCTGTCTGCACTCTGGTTCTTTTAACACGTAGGTCGAACATATGCTCTTTTACAAGTCTTCCAGTCGTTCTGTGATAGCCGTATTTGACCTTGTAGAGAGGATTGCCAGCACCGTCATAGATCATTCCTTGGCGGAGTTTGTGCTGCTTGTCCTTCCTGTAGATGACAGTCATGCTGAGTGTCTTCTCACCATTGCCACCTGTCGCTTTACTGTATGTTCTGCGATGAATAGTGAGATTGTCCTTACTGGTTGATATCTCACTGTGCGAGCCATCGTCATTGCGAGTCATGCGCACCTCGTTACGCGCTTGCCCGTAAGCAGTAGTGCTAGTGAGTGCAAATGCTACAAATAAAGGCGCAAAAAGAAGCTTTTTCATTTTAATGTCTTTTGGTGTTGTGATCAATGAGAGGACGAATGAATGTAGCTCTGAAAAGTAACTTTTCAAGTAATCAATCATGAAATGGAAAACACGACGCAGCGTTCTTGATCTTTCAGAAAAGGGAGTGCTCATGGGCATTGTCAATGCCACGCCAGATTCCTTCTCTGATGGCGGTGATTACTTGCAGGTCGAGTCTGCCTTGGCTCATGCCTTGGAGATGGTCGAGCAGGGTGCTGGTATCATCGATATCGGTGGTGAGTCGAGCCGCCCAGGAGCAGCTGTAGTCACAGAGTCAGAGGAAATAGAGCGCACCGTGCCACTCATCAAAGCACTTCGAGAAGTGTCCGATGTATTGATCTCTATTGATACGTCCAAAGCCGCTGTCGCAGAAGCCGCACTGGCAGCAGGTGCTGATATCGTCAATGACGTGACAGGTCTGCTAGGTGACCCTGAAATGACCGCGCTATGCATACGGATGGGAGCGGGTGTCTGTGTGATGCACATGCAGGGGAACCCACGAACGATGCAGGATTGCCCCGCCTATGACGAGGATGATGTGGTGGGCACAGTGCAGGCATTTTTCACCGAGAGGCTGGAGAGCCTCACTGCGATGGGTATGGACCGAGAGGCGATATGCTTCGACCCCGGTATTGGCTTCGGCAAGTCCCTGCAGCATAATGTAGCCTTACTAAAAAACCTAGAATCCTTGCAGCAGGATCGTCCGCTGTTACTGGGTGTTTCTCGTAAGTCACTTCTCGCCGCCATACTCAGTGATGACTCGATGGCCAATCGCGATGTCGCCACGGCAGCGATGACGGCACTAGCTTACCGTCAGGGTATCAGGTTGCACCGTGTGCATGATGTATCACTCTCGCAGCAGAGTTTACAAATGGCAGAAGCTCTGGGTGCCTAGCCACGGAATTGAGAGCGCCAGTAATCGAGGCGTTCTTTGATGCGCTTTTCTAACCCATTCTCAGTGGGCGTGTAGTAAGTTTTCCCCTCTGGTAAGTAGGCCTGCGGCACGTAATTACCCTCATAGTCATGAGAGTAGTGATACTGGAGGGCTTCGTCACTGGCTCCTGACGCCTTGGCTAGCTTCTTGCGGGTGTTGGTTCGGAGGTGCTCTGGCACGGCAAGTGTGCTGCCCTCCTTGATGTCTTGGAGCGCTTCTCCTAGTGCTGCGTAGGCGCTGTTTGATTTCGGCGCTGTTGCGAGATAGACGGTAGCATGGGCGAGGGGGATACGCCCTTCTGGCATACCGATGAACTCATAGGCCTGCTGAGCGTCCATTGCCACTCGTAGTGCATTAGAGTCGGCTAGCCCGATATCCTCACTGGCTGAGATAACGATGCGCCTAGCGATAAATCGAGGGTCCTCTCCTGCGTAGAGCATCTTAGCGAGCCAGTAGAGGGCGGCATCTGGGTCCGAGCCTCTGATCGACTTGATAAATGCTGAGATCGTATCGTGATGAGCATCACCATGGGCGTCATAAACGATGGCTTTCTGCTGGATCGACTCTGCCGCGATGGCGAGGGTGATATGGATGTCACCCTCAGTCGTATCGGGATTACCATCAGCCGTCTGAGGAGTTGTCAGGGCTGCTAGCTCAAGGGCGGTCAGACTTTTGCGCGCATCACCATCACTTTTCTCAGCAATGTGCTTCAGTGCATCATCGTCAGCCTTGATCTTCATGTGGCCGAGACCACGCTCAGTATCGTCGAGGGCACGCTGCATGAGTGTGATCAGCTCCTCACTCGGCACAGGCTCCAGCTGGAAGATCTGCGAGCGCGAGACCAGCGGAGAGTTCACATAGAAGTAGGGATTATGCGTGGTCGCACCGATGAATCGCACGGTGCCTCGCTCGATATGTGGGAGTAAGACATCCTGCTGAGCTTTATTAAAACGGTGGATTTCATCGATAAATAAGATCGTTGTCTGGTCACGGAGTTGTCGCCATTTTTGTGCCTGAGCGATCTTTTCTCGAATCTCAGATACATTAGACTCTACGCCATTGAGCATCTCAAAGCGGCTATTGGTGCTATTGGCGATGACGGTGGCCAGTGTCGTCTTCCCGGTGCCGGGAGGGCCGTAGAAAATGAGAGAGGAGAATCGATCTGCCTCGATCGCCCTTCTGAGGAGGTTACCCTCTGCCAGAATATGCTTTTGTCCCACAAACTCAGCGAGGTTACGCGGGCGCATACGAGCTGCCAATGGTGCGTCACTGCTCGCCTTCAGCGTATTAGCTGAGCTAGTAGCTCGGTGTGACTGCTCTGGGCTGCCATGCTCTGGGAAAAGTGAATCCATATCTCTGAACGAGACCTTAGACCATTACTAGAGGAAAAAGCACGGAAAGAATCAAAAAGGAATCATTCACTGACTTGACTTTTCGCCACGATAAAGCAGATTCACCCGCGTCGCCCTCCAGTGAGGGATAAGAAACATGAAGCCGGTGTGGTGGAATTGGTAGACACGCGGGATTCAAAATCCCGTTCCTTCGGGAGTGCGGGTTCGATCCCCGCCGCCGGTATTTTCATGTTTCAGCTACTGAGCCACTTGGTTAGAGCGGTTGTGGGCTGTTGAGCCAGCATTGAACCCCCAGAATTCTCATAGAGTTCTCCCAAAGCTCCCCGCATGAATTACTTTTGGCAGCTTGGGCAGTAGAAAGTTGATCGAGCTGAGATAACGATACGCTTGATGGTATCAGGGCAGTTCCTACAGCGCTCACCCTCACGGTCATAGACATTAAGCTGCTGTTTGAAGTATCCCGGCTGTCCATCTTCGCGGAGGAAGTCGCGTAGCGTCGTCCCGCCCTGTGTGATGGCGGCAGCGAGCACTTTCTTGATCTCCTCAGTAAGGATCGTGAGCTTGCGCTTTGAGACCTTACCCGCAGCCCGTGTCGGGCGGATACCGCTGGAGAATAACGCTTCGCAGGCGTAGATATTGCCAGCTCCGACCACCGTTTTATTATTCATAATATGCTGCTTAATAGTCGTCGTCTTCGCAAGGCTGGTGGTAACAAGATGCTCAGCAGAGAAAGCATCTGTGAGTGGCTCCGGACCGAGATTTTTGATGAGGCGATGAGCTGTAATGTCGCCCTTGTGCCAGAGCACGCAGCCGAAGCGACGCGGGTCGTGAAGACGCATCTCCATACCAGTATCGAGCCTCATGATGAAATGATCATGTTTTTTGAGCTCCACCTCATGCGGGCAGATTCGCAGACTACCTGACATGCCCAGATGCAGAATAAGGATACCGGTCTGGGTGTGAATGAGTATGTATTTCGCCCTACGGGTGATACTCATGATTTCCTGCTGTTCCATCTCAAGGACCTCATCCTCAATAGGCCAGCGCATCCTGCTCTCACGGATTTCTATCTCCGCAACGCGGTTTCCCACAAGATGCGGGGTGATCCCTCGAAGGGTGGTTTCGACTTCTGGTAGCTCGGGCATGAGTTGTAGGTAGTGGAGTGTAGGTGATGGGGGGGTATAAAGTAGCTGTCTCTTTGTAATTGAGTTCTCTTCATGTAGGCACTAATAAATAACTCATGAATCACAAATACATGTGGATTCCAATAGTAGCAAGTGCAGCAGCACTTACTTCATGTAAGGAAAAAACAACAACGCAACAACCTTCGGAAGAAGGAAATCAAAACATCGTAGAATCACTCACTGCAGGGACGGTAGGAGTGGCAGACCTCATCAAAAAGCCAGTAGTCATCTCCATCGAGGATCGCGCTGCTAAGCTAGGATTTGCCTCGCGAATCCCGAAGAACGTCACCAGCTACAGCAGTGTCATGAACGGACGCCAAGCATTTGATAAGTTTCTAAAAACAAAGCTCGGAGCACATGTTATGGAGCGACTAGCCGAGAGTGGTAAGAGTATAGACGACCTATCATCGAACGCAGAGCTTGAGACGATAATCACCTCCTACTCAGAGGAATACTTCTCAGCCTACGGGCCCGGTGGCGGTGAAGCAATGGGGCAAGCAGTAGAACTTTATGAAAGTATACTCTACTACGCAGGCTCGCTAGGTGGATACGCCACTGACGTAGTCGCCGAGAAAGGCGCGTCACTCAGCCCCGCTCATCTACAGCAGGGACTACTGCCACTGACACAAGGGCCTCTTGAAGGCTTTCTCGCAGATATTTCTAAGGCCCTAGGCGAAGCAGAAATACCAGCCGTCTACCAAGGCGCAAAAGTCTCAGACGAAGCCATGCGCACTGAGTTCCTCGTAGCAACACAGGAAAGCTATACTGCGGTAGGCAATGTTCCAAGCATGATGGGTCTTAATATCAGTGAGCCCATCGAGTTTAAAAAAGGTGACGCAGACTTCTCTGGCATTAAGATATCAGGGGATAAGTTCGTCGAGGTTCTCAAAGGCCTAGACCCAACCACGATTGAGTCATTCGTGGATCCAAAGGACATTGAAGACCTCAAGAAAGCACTCGCAGGTAAAGAGCTCATCATGGCAGCAGGTGTCATCGATGACTACGTCATTAGCTTTACGGGTGGATCGGTAGATGACCTCGTCTTCGTCGACCGTGTAGAAGACTCTGTCTGCGCACGTGATGAGCTGAAGTCATTCGACCCGTATCTTGATAAAGACCTCCTCTTGGTGAGCTTTAGCTCTGAGGAGATACTAGAAGGTGTCACGGCCGTTGAATCGGTCGGATACCGCCTCGTAAGTGCCCTTACCAAAGGCTTTAAGAACAGCATTGAAAACGCATCCTCACTCGGCGACACCCAAGACATGGAAGCACTCCTTGGCAGTGTGATCGACCAAGGTGACGCACTGGCTGGCCTCTTTGAAGGTAGCGAGCAGAACACCGTCGTCTACATCGAAGACGGCCTTAAGCTCGAATCCTACGGTGGCTCTAATCTACCATCCTACGACTTCACGGCCACGCACTCACTCGCACCACTTGCCAATGCCGAAGACACCCTCTTTTTTGCCAACTGGACGAGCAACAAAGAATACAACACCCTCGTCAGTGAATACGTAGACAGCCTATTTGAAACAGGCTACATGCTCGCAGGTCGTATCTCAGCCTTTGACATCAAAGTTGATAACTTCCAATCCTTTCAGCTCGGCTATGGGATGTTTGACCAGACCGCCAGAGCGGAAATCACTGAGCTCTCAGGCGCACTACGTGGCGACCTCGCCCAAGGCCTAGGTGCCGAAAGTGCCATTGTCATCGACCTTAATGGCACCTTACCCAAGGTCCCTGATGTTCCCGAAGCCATCCTAGCGGATGGTAAGATGCCGCGCGTCGCCTTTGTCAGCACCGTCGACGACAGAGCGAAGTTACAGTCCGCTTGGCAGCGCACCAATGCATCTATTGAAAGCATCCTCAAGAAGGCAGGCTCCATGACAGGCAAGGAAATCCCCATGCAAGTGCCAATGAGTAGTGAAAAGAATGAGCTCAAGACATGGTTCATCCCGATACCCTTCCAGAGTGACGACTTCGTTCCCTCGGTATCAGTCAGTGACGAGCTATTCTTCGCCTCCACCTCGAAGACCTTTTCTGAAGGCCTCGCCGAGCAGTTCAAACAAGGCAGCAAGACTGAGCGCAAAGGAGCATGGATCAATGTGAACTTCGCGCAACTCCACCAGTATGTCCAAGACACATACAGCCTCATGGATGCCAATGCCGACGAACTCATCACATCCGACTCAGCCCGTGAAGACTACGAAGCCAATAAAGAGACGCTTAAAAGCACCCTAGACGCCCTCAGCGAGGTCGACAGCTTCACCTCCCACATCCGCAAGGAAAACGGTCAGGTGCGCATCTCAGCCCACCTTAAGGCGAAGTAGGGGAATCTGCTAGATCAGCCCACTCATTCAAATCGTCAGTGCTAGAAAGCACTGGCGATTTTTTTGGTGGTATTGATTACCTCATATCAGATGCTTCATACCCATTGATTATAAACATGCGCTAATACTTAAAAACTTGCTGAAAAGCATATCCCTGATAGATCTTAGATGTTGTAGCTGCAATGCTTGCAGGGAAACAATAATTTAAACCAAACCTCGCATGGCTCGACTGAATATCAGTTGAGAGTCAGCGATTAACACTGTTCGCCATAAAATTCTCTCATGAATCACGCCACAAAAGAATCCGACCTGCCATTGCTCCGCGGCCATTCACGGAAAGCATGGAGGAGCTTTTTTATAACATTTTCGGTGATGGTTTTTGGCTTGGTTTTCTTTGGAGTGGGGGTTTCACGGGACTCAAATCTTCTTCCGATTATCGGCGCAGCGTTTGGTTTTGCTGGATTCGCCGGTATGCTCGTGTCGTTCGGAAGATTTCAGAGCGCTAGATGCCCGCAATGCGCTGCATGGATTTCACAAGGCTGGGATTCAACAGAACAGAGATCAGACGGCATCTTCACATGCCAATGTTGCCGCAAGTCATGGCGGACGGAGGCCAAATGGGGCATGGACTAGACCGCTAAAAAACAAGGCGAACAAGATGCTGCTGGTAATCCACTACCCGTTGAGTAGTTTAGTTTAATAATAATTTTAACCACTAACCATTTCGTCGAAGTTCGCTCTCGGTAGCGGATGCCAGAGCTTTGACGTTAGATTTATAACCTGAGTGTCGCAAGCAAGAGCAGGACTGGACAGAACACCGGGCGAAGAGCTGACTTGACAGCCTCTGTATAAT
>JALZUH010000166.1 GCA_023301645.1 Akkermansiaceae bacterium | reverse complement strand
TCTACAGGCGAATCCATTGACTCGTCTTCAGGTTTTTCAGGGGTGTTATCAGTCTCATCCATAGTGGAAATAATCTTGCTCTAAAATGTTATGTTTAGAAAAGCTGACCGATATTTAAGCTTTCCTAAGCACCCTTGCAAGGCAAGATTTCCGCAACCCTACTCACCGTCTACCATCTAGTCTGCACCAATACACCACTCACACCAGAGACCAAAGCTACTATACTCATGCTGGACAAGGTATAAGAATAGCTTAGTATAAACACCTCATGAATAGTGACTTCCTCGTTATAGGCTGTGGTATTGCAGGCCTCTCCTTCGCACTGAAAGCCGCCAAGCACGGCACAGTCGCCATCATCACCAAGGGCAAAGCCATGGAGTCGAACACCGCATGGGCACAAGGCGGCATCGCAGGAGTCCTCCCAGAAGGTTTGCGAGCACAAGGTGATAACATCGAAAGCCACGTTGCAGACACCCTCGACGCAGGAGCAGGCCTCTGTGATGAAGAAGCCGTCCGTATCATCCTCTCAGAAGGAGCTCAGACCCTACAGGAGCTCATCGACTCAGGCGTCGACTTCGACAAAGACAGCAGTGCAGATCAGCAGTCTCACGACAGCAATACCCCCGCACCCTTCTCCCTCGGGAAAGAAGGCGGACACAGCCACCGCCGCATCCTACATGCCAAAGACACCACGGGTAAAGAAATCGCCGAGTCCCTCCTCCAAAAAGCCCAACAACACCCATCGATCACCCTACTCGAAGACCACTTCGCCATTGATCTCATCACCACCGGTAAGCTCGGCATGGCAGCCCAAGACCGAGTCCTAGGTGCTTACGTCCTCGACGAGCAGAAGGCCCAAGTCCACACCTTCCGCTCCGACCGAGTCATCCTCGCCACCGGCGGATGTGGTAAAGTCTACCTCTACACCACCAATCCAGACAGCTCCACTGGAGATGGCGTAGCCATGGCATGGCGTGCGCGTGCTACGGTGTCTAATATGGAATTTGTCCAGTTCCACCCCACCTGCTTCTTCAACCCCGCCGCTACAGGAGCCGAAGCGCGATCCTTCCTCGTATCAGAAGCCGTGCGCGGCGAAGGAGGCATCCTACGAGACCAAGCAGGCCGAGAATTCATGGACAAATACGACGACCGTAAATCCCTCGCCCCGCGAGACATCGTCGCCAGAGCCATCGACCACGAGATCAAAAAAACAGGAGCCCAGTGCGTCTACCTCGACGTCACCCATAAGCCAAAAGGCTTCATGAAAGAGCGCTTTCCCTACATTTACCAAACCCTCCTCGCCTACGGCCACGACTGCGAAAAGCACCCCATCCCCGTCGTCCCCGCAGCCCACTACCAGTGCGGAGGTGTAGTCACAGACACCCACGGCCAGACAGACATACGTGGCCTCTACGCCATAGGAGAAGTAGCCTGCACCGGACTCCACGGAGCTAATCGACTAGCATCTAACTCCCTCCTAGAAGGACACGTAATCGCCCGCAGAGCCTACGAAAACATCATCCAAGCTCACCCCCTCAATCGAGAAGCCCCCACCGCCCCAGAAATCCCAGCATGGGAATACGGCGACACCGCCCCACCGGATGAGCAAGTCGTCATCTACCATAACTGGGATGAAATACGCCGCCTCATGTGGGACTACGTCTCCATCGTCCGCACCACCAACCGCCTCGACCGAGCCGCCA
This sequence comes from Akkermansiaceae bacterium, assembly GCA_023301645.1. Lineage (GTDB taxonomy): Bacteria > Verrucomicrobiota > Verrucomicrobiia > Verrucomicrobiales > Akkermansiaceae > Oceaniferula. The sequence goes on along the minus strand of JALZUH010000166.1, from coordinate 5,201 downwards.
GCCGCCTCAGTAATCTCCAGCGCGAAGTCCGCAGCTTCTACTGGGGTCACCGCGTCACCTCAGACATTCTAGAGCTGCGCAACCTCGTCACCACAGCCTCCATCATCGTCGACTGTGCCAAGCGAAGAAAAGAATCACGCGGCATCCATTACACCCTCGACTACCCTCAGAAAGACGAGCTCCACGCCACCCCCTCAGAGCTCCGCAAATTCTAAGTAAAGCCGATGAACCCATCCCTCAGCATACTACTCACAGCACTCCTGTATAGTCTCCTGCTATGCCCGTGGCACACTGCTACTGGGCAAACCATCAACACCCCCCAGCTGAGCAACGACCCCTTCAATGTCATCTACCCCTGGCGCACCAATATCACCGCCACCATCTTCTGGATTGGCGAAAGCCCCAGTGCCAAGAACCCCACGCCCAATCACGCCAGCTCATGGGACACCCAATGGGAGAAAAACTACGGTGGCTTTGATAACCCCAATCCCTCAGCACGCATAGGATACCGCCCGAAGAACTTCACCCCAAAGCTCAACCCCTTCTACATCGCCCTCCCCTACAACGACTCCAAAAGCTATAACACCCACTGCCCCTACGCAGAAAAATACATCTACTGGTGGAACCGTAGAGCCGACAAGCGCCCCGGCAAAACCGCCCTCAAAGGCAGGTGGCTCGAAATCCGCTATAACAACAAAAGCTGCTACGCCCAGTGGGAAGACTGCGGCCCCTTCAACACCGACGACCACGCCTACGTCTTCGGCAACAGCCGACCCAAAAACCAAAAGAACAACCAAGCAGGCATCGACCTCTCACCCGCAATCCGCGACTACCTAGGGGTGAAATCTGGTCGTAAAGTCCAGTGGCGCTTCATGAGCTTTAAAAACGTGCCGCGAGGCCCATGGTCACAATACGGCACAAACAACCCCTTTCTCTACCCCAGCCAAGATCCAGACTACCGCGCCGAGCAAAGCTACATCAAATACCTGCGCGAAGCCAGAGACTCACAATATCAAAAACGCTAATAACTAACACACAACGCCCAACACACAACCAACCATGAAACACCACGCCACTAAGCTCACCGCCGCCCTATCACTCAGCCTCGCCATCACATCATGTGACAACCCAGCTGACCAGACCACCGACGCCAAAGTCGACACCCAGCAAGAAGTCGCCACCGCCTCAGCCACTGCTGAGAGCTACCACTTCGACCCTAGCTCCACGATCAACTTCACAGGCTCCAAGGTCACAGGCAGCCAAAGCGGAAGTTTCAAAACCTTCAACGGCAGCTTCAAAGTCGACGCAGGCACCCCCGTCAGCGGTGAATTCACCATCGACATGAACAGTATCACCACCAGCAAGGACAAGCTCACCGGTCACCTCAAAAACGAAGACTTCTTCAATGTCGCCAAATTCCCTGAAGCAACCTTCAGCGTTACCCAATTTAGCAAAACCGAAAACGGCTACGACCTCTCAGGAAACCTCACCATGGTAGGCATCACCAATAACATCACCTTCCCAGCCACCGTCGAGCAAACCGCTGACACCATTAACCTCACCTCCAAGTTCGACATCAATCGCCAGCAGTGGGGCATCAGCTATCCCGGTAGGAAAGACGACCTCATCCGCGACGAATTCGTGCTTGAGCTCGACCTCACCGCCAAGAAATCAGCATCAGAGTAGCTCAGGCTTCTGCAGTAGCTCGGAAATGCGATTAAGCAGCATCCCTGCACCACCGCCATCGACCACGCGGTGGTCAAAGGTAAGATCCATTTCCGCCTCAGTCACAGGTATAAATGTGCCCGTCTGATCACTCCAGACAGGGCGCTTCACACCAGCACTCAGACCCAGAATCAGCGTCTCATTAGGCAGCGGGATCGGAGTCCCCCATGTCAGCCCAAAGGTGCCAAAATTCGTCACCGTAGCAATACCATGCTTGATGGCATCCTCAGGTAGCTTTCGAGCGCGAGCCAGCTCAACGAGGCGATTATACTCCTCAACAAGCTCGCTAAGACACTTCGAATCAGCATTACGAATGATCGGAACGAGCACCCCATCATCCACCTGCACAGCCACCCCGATATCGAAAGCCCGTGGGTGCACCACATTCTCACCGATCAAGTAACCTGCCGTCGTAGGGTTCTCAGCCAAGGCCATCGCCAAAGCTCGTAAAATATACAGTGCAGGCCCAGGCTTCACAGCCTGACTACGTCGATGGTCGAGGATCTTATCCATCACCAATGGACGCGCCACCGTAGCAAGTGGACGTGTCCAGCTACGACGCATCGCATCAGCCACAGCCAAGCGCATAGGAGAAGCCTTCGTCCGTGGCCAAGTATCAATATGCTCTAGAAATGCCTCTAAGTCCTCAACGGTCACGCGACCGCCGCCACCACTACCCGTAATGGCTGAGATATCAGCCGCGCGTAGCCCTAGCTCCGTCATTCTTGCCCTCATACGTGGCGAAATGTAATGAGCCCCACCTTTACCAGTAGGGACAGGTAAGCCCTTTACATTAGGCTCCACCCGCACTGGCTCACGGTAGCCCGTATCCTCAGTCTTAAAGTGTAAATTATCATCATCGCTCGCAGCAGTAGAGGCAGAAGCCGTATCAGATGAGCTCGATGCAGCATCATCCATCGCCGTCTCACCGGTGCGGTCTAGCTCCTCCTGAGTCACCTCTAGGATACCCAGCACACTACCCACAGCATAGCTCACTCCCTCTTCTGCGATCAACTCACTGACCACACCAGCACATAGGGAATTCACCCCCATTGTTGCCTTATTAGTCTCCACCTCGATCACCTCTTGATCAGGTGACACCGTATCACCAAGGGCGATGAATAAGCGATTAATAGTCGCCTCCGCGATAGATTCGCCAAGCTGTGGCATGAGAATAGGGACTTTAGGCATGATTAAAGAGTCTTAAAATAAACAGAAAAATTAGTAGTTCAACAACTTACGCAAAGCATGAACAATCGATTCAGGAGTAGGTCGATGAGCTGACCAAAGCTTAGGATGATAGGGAATAGGCGTATCCTTCGCATTTAGCCTAACAGGTGGAGCATCCAGCAGGTGGAAACCATCTGCACACACGCGAGACACCACCTCAGCCGTCACCCCACCCCACGGGAATGCCTCACCCAAAGCGAGCAATCTCCCGGTGCGAGCTACAGACGCAATCACCGTATCAGTATCAAGCGGCTTCACCGAGCGCAGGTCTACCACCTCAATCTCCCAGCCACCTTCGGCCTGCAAGATCTCAGCCGCGCGCACAGCCTCATGGACCATCGCACTATAAGTCACCACCGTAGCATGCTTACCCGGACGAGTAATCCTCGCCTTACCAATCGGCAAATAATCCCCCTCAAACGACTCCGACTTAAGCCACCTATAAAGGAACTTATGCTCGCAGTAGATCACAGGATCATCCATCGCGATGGAATCCAGCAGCATCGAATACGCATCTGCCACAGTAGCAGGTGTTACCACCACTAGCCCGGGGTAATGCGCATACAGTGACTCCATACTCTGGCTATGAAATGGCCCAGAGCCAGGAGTCCCGCCCGAAGGCAAGCGCACCGTCATCGGCACTGGCACACCAGTCCTGTAGAAGTGCGTCGCCGCATGATTAACAATCTGATTAAAAGCAACCGACGAGAAATCAGCAAACTGCATCTCAAGCACAGGCCTAGCCCCCTCAATAGCCGCACCGATCGCCAATCCAGCCATCGCATCCTCACTAATAGGGGCATCGAGCACACGGCCAGGATACAGATCCTGTAATCCCTTAGTCGCCTTAAAAGCACCACCGAACTTACCAATATCCTGCCCGTAAAGAAAAACGGAAGGATCGTCAGCCAACGCCTTATTTAATGCGGCATGAATACCGTCTATGTAAGTCACATCGCTCATAAAAAATTATCCATTTTGGAGTGCCCCATTAGCATACGCAGTCCAGTCATCCGCATAAGGATCTGGCCCACTCTCCTTCTGCGCCTGTGCTACTGCAGCCTGCACAGACTCAGCGATATCCACCTCCCACGCAGCAATCTCCGCCTCATCGGCGAAACCATGCTCAATCATCTGGCCACGCCCGACATCGATACTATCGCGCCCCAGCTCAGAAGATCGCAAGCCATCATCCACATAAGAACCATCATCATGCTCGCCATGTCCTGTAAGACGCAGCATCGAAGCCACCACTAGCTGAGGCCCCTCGCCAGCTCTCGCGCGACTCACAGCATCCTGCATCGTCACGATACATGCCAGCATATCAGTGCCATCGACACGATGACCACGGACACCATAGCCCACAGCCTTATCCACCAGATCCTCGCAGGCAAACTGCCGATCATTAGGAGTCGAATACGCATACTGATTATTCGCCACAGTCAGCACCAGAGGAAGCCCCTCCACAGCCGCTGTGTTTAAACCCTCATGGAATGCCCCAGTCGACGTGCAACCGTCCCCCACACAAGTAGCACCCACCACACCATCCATAGCCCCGCGCAAGCGCTTAGCCACGAGCATACCACAAATCGCAGAAATAGCTGACCCCAAGTGAGAAATCATCGCCAGCATGCCATCAGCAGGTCTACCGCGATGGATATTACCATCACGCCCCCGCATCGGCCCCTCAACAGAGCCCAAATACGTCCGCGTGCAATCCAGCACATCCTCACCAAAAGCAACTCGCCCCGCCTGATCACGGATCAAAGGCGCATAAACATCCTGCCCCTGCACCAGACCAGCAGCCAGCGAAGCACTTACAGCCTCCTGACCCTTCCCCAGATACACACCACCCACGATCTTACCCGCCTTATACAGACTCCCCAGCTTATTCTCTAAGATACGAGACGTAAGCATCGCTCGGAACACATCACGCACATGATCGCGATCCAGAGCCTCTATGTTGATATCCATATAAGTGATAAAGTAATTAAAATGGTCAGCCTAGTGTTAAAAAAGCAGTGAATCAAAGAGTGACTAGTGACCGAGCACATAAAGACAGCCCAGCTATGCACTGGCAATAGCATTCTTCCACAAAGTAAGCCCCGCACAACCACCGAGAAAAAACCCCCACCAAAGAAACCAACCTTCCATTGACAAACCCCCAAGAAGCACTAACTTACCCCGCATCTCCAAAAGGAGAGTGAAGCGTGCCTGGTGGTCGCCGCGGTCTTCAAAACCGTTGA
>JALZUH010000165.1 GCA_023301645.1 Akkermansiaceae bacterium | reverse complement strand
GTCGACATCGGCTCTGGTGGACTCTCACATGGTGCAGGCACCCTGCTAGGCATGGTGGGAGGTGCTGCCGCTGCCTTTTTCAAAGGTGAAGACCTACCCGACCTCAAGGTCGACATCACGGGTGGGGTGAAGCTAAAGAGTGGCGAAGGGCGCAAGCTAGAACTAGGCCCACCTAAGAATGAAAATTTCCCATGGATCCTACTCGATCGCATGCTGATCACCTACCTCGAAATCCAAAACCGTGCCCACGGTCGACGCGACGCTGAGACACTCAGCAGCAATGGCGAGAGCATCGTCCAGCACCTCAGTAGCGATGACCGCCGCACCCTTGGCAAGTGGTTTACAAGTTGTAGTAGAGGCGAGCCAGATCGAGGCATGGAGCCAGAAGTCTTCGAGCGACTTGTCACCATTCTTGAAGACACCGCAGAGGAAGACCCAGCGTAGAGCCAGCCGCCGTCCATCAAGTGACTGGGCGCTACCGGCACAAAAAAACCGCGCCAGCCTCCGTAGAGAATGACGCGGTGATGATAGTGGAAATATCAGACTACTCAGTGAGGTCCTTGACCTTACCCTCAGTAGAGTTCTTCCCTACAGAGACGATCCCGTTTTTGAGGCCTGAAGCCGTCTTATACATCTGGCTCTGGCCGATGATCTGGCCGTTACCAGCCTTAAGCACGAAGTATTGCTTGCCGTTGCTAGAGTCCTTGATTTCGAACCTTGACTCATCTGAGCCGTTCTTTTTCACAGACTCCACACCGTTCTCACAGCCAGACTTATCTTTATAGGCCTGACCAGTTAGAATGATCTCGCCATTTCTGGCTTTAAGACGGAAGTGGAACTTTTCGGTTTTTTCGCTTTGGTAGATTTCAAACATATTTTTATTAATTGACGTGTTAGGTTAACAACTAATGAAGACAGTGCAATATAAGAATACTGTCACAAAAGGAGTAACTCCCATTAGCGAATGATTACTTATCACCTAAGATAGCATTCCACTTATCGAGGTTTGCCTTCTGAGCGGCAAAGAGAGCGTCAGTAGAGTCGAGAACCTTGATGCTCTTGATGGTGTCACCACCACGCACAGCATTCACAACATCTAGTCCCTTAGTCACTTCACCATAGACAGAGTGCTTACCATTAAGGTGCGGTGTAGGGCCGTGAGTAATGAAAAACTGCGAACCATTCGTGCCTGGGCCAGCATTGGCCATTGAGAAAACACCTGCCTTATCGTGCTTGAGCGATGCGTCGAACTCATCACCAAAACGATAACCAGGACCACCTCTACCTGTCCCCTGTGGATCGCCGCCTTGAATCATGAAATTAGCAATCACGCGGTGGAACTTCAGTCCGTCGTAGTAGCCACGCTTTGCGAGGTTGAGATAGTTCGCAGCCGTCATCGGCACCTTAGAAGCAAAGATTGTCGCCTCGATATCACCACGGCTGGTAGTCATCACGATACGGATATCCTTCACCTCACTTGCCTTAGCCTCTTCAGCAAAAGCACTGAAACATCCAGAAACCATCGCCAACATCGTTATTAAGTATTTATTCATCAGGGAAATAATAACGCACCGATCCCCCACTAGCGCAAAGAAAAAAACAGAACCAAGGAGAATTCGGCCTCTTGCTTGTGATTCCAAGGCGTAGACCTCCAAATGATCATCCCGTCACCGTGCTGAGATAATGTAGCCAATAAGCAGTGTTGACAACACCCCCATTACTAAAGAAGGCTAGTATTCTATCAAAATTGAAGCAGTAGCTATGAATTTAAGAACTTTTACCGCCACCCAATTCCGAGAGCCTATGAAACGAGGCATGACCCACCCGTTTCTTGTACTAGCAACGGATGATGAAACTGATGAAGAACTGGCTTTAGTGGTAAAACCAAATGCAGGATATAGCGACCGACAGGAAGCAAGGGCATGTGAGATCTTCTCCTTACTGCTTGCCCGAGAATTAGGAGTCCCAGCAGTAGAACCAGTCATCGTGACATTGCCCGAGGGGATTGAATACGGAGCGTTGGACTACGGGGATTTCAACGGCGCTGACTACGCTGATTTGATTCGTCAAAGTCACGGGAGAAACTTAGCAACTATCCACCTTGGCACTGATTGGAAACCGTGGACAGCGACCTCTCCGCCTAGAAACATATCACCAGAACTAATGGACAACGCCTATGCGTTTGATGCCATGGTTCAGAATAATGATCGTGCTGCCGACAATCCAAATATGCTGTGGAAAGGGGACGAGTTGGTCACCCTGGACTATGATCGATCTTTTGCTTTTTTAGGGGTCGTTACAGGAAGCACCCCATGGCGTGAGTTTTTATCTCGATTAATGCTGGATCTTCACTGCCTTTATCCGCACATTCGTAAACCCTTACCCCCCCAATTTACATGTTGGTTCCAAGCTTTGGGACGAATTTGAAAGCTGGCAATATGAGTCTTCTGCGCAAGACATTTTAGATACTATCATAAACCGATGGGATGATTCGACTCTGGACTTTTCTGTTATCGAGACTTACATTGCATCGCTCGCAAGCAATATTACCGACTTTTTCGATTACCTAACCGCGCATACCATAAGATGAGCCAGCAGCCATATAGCTTTTGTTTCCTGCGATACATACACGATGCTCTTTCAGGGGAGTTCGCAAATGTAGGGGTAGCCGTGTGGGCACCTGAATCTAATTACCTAGGCTTTTTGGGAGCGGATAGGTATAGCCGCCTAAGCCATTTTTTTGCGCAGTTTGACCCTGATGATTACCGAAATCTTATTGGTCGCATCAAAACTCGCTTTGACACGCTAGCAGTCGAGTTTGAGGAGGCGCATTCACTTTTCAAAGAACTTCGGCCTGAAAGCGCTAGGGACATAGCATTGAAAGTAGTTCCACACGACTCATCTGCACTGCAATGGAGTCTCTCAGGTGGCGGACTATGCCAATCGCCCGAATTAGAGATGGAGAAGCTTTTTGAGAAACACATCCAGTCCCATTACCAAGAAGTATTGAGCGACAGAAGAGACGAAGCCATCGTTTACAAGACTGTTTACAAAAAAGCATTCGCTCAACCTGAGGTCAGAGAATACATAAAGCCTCACCAAATCTCGGCGGCACTAGCAAACCACGTATTTGAACAATCGTGGAAAAACGGGCTGTGGAATGTTTATCAGACTATTTCTTTTGATTTAAAAAAAGCCGAAGATATTCGTCAAAAAGCATACCGCTGGCATAGTAAGTCGAAGTTCCTAGCTCAATCCGAGGATGAACATAAACTGCACCTTTTACTTGGTTCTCCACAAGGTAGAAATGAAAAAGCTTACGGTGATGCAAAGGATATCCTATACGCTTCCAGTGATATTGTTTTGATCGAAGAAGACGAGGCTGAGGGTTTTGCTAGCGACCTCCGAAATCGCGTTCTTTCAGCCTCGAGATAGAGGGCTCATTGGGAACGCCATTTCCGCCGTCGTGACATACCAAAACTTAGCAGCTTTGCGTCGTCAAAGTTGGGGAATCTCAAAGCATTACCCCTATAGCCAATAAGCAGTGTTGACAACACCCCCATCAGCAGAGAAAGCTGGCGGCCTGCCAAACCGCAGAGAGCTCTGTTTCGACAGAGCATTGTTGAGGCCTTCAGCTGCTCCGCTGGAGGTCTCTTTTTTTGCCACGTTGGCGGGCACCTTTGTGGAGTCCTACTCAGTCATGGTATCAGCGCCGGCATTAGCACCAGAGGTATCATCACCCACACTGCTCTGCTGCTCCCAGCGCCACGGGGCGTCCATCCAGCTTGGTGACTTGCCTAGAATGCGCCCCCAGAGCAGGCCGATGACTTCTTTAGCCTCTACCTTGGTGCGGTAGGATACTTTCTGGAAATCAACTCCTCCATCTGCCTCAGCGTTCTCCTTTAGGCTCCAGATAAATACAGGGGTCTTGCTACTCGTTGAGCACAGCTCGCCAAATCTCATATCAACAAGCAGCACCGTATCCGCATCATCTGGGTGATCGACTCCGACATACCACCCCTTGGTGAACCACTTGATCTGCTGCATTTCTCGGTAGGGATCGAAGCCACTGAGCTTATCATGCCCTTTCTCGACGGTATCGATTCTCAAGTCTCTGTCGACTGCATCAAATAATGACCAGTAAGCGACATGATACTCCCCCTCAGTCTCGGCGAGCATGCGCCAGAGGAAGATATTAGAGAGTGTGGGGGCGGTCATCATCCTCGATGGGGTGATGGACTGCTCGGTGAGCTGAGTGCGGAAGAATTCCTCTGCCTTCGACTTCATGACAAAGCTCGCGGCGGTATAGAGGCTAATCCAGATGAGTGCGGCGCGTCCGACCCAGCCGCGCAGAGCTGAGGACTTTTTCAAAAAGAGGGCAATCAATAATGCCAGTAGCATCGGCAGCGTGAATGATATGTCGATGATGGACATATTATTCGAGGCAAAGCGGTATTTCGAAAAGGGCTCGTAGATCTGCGTCCCGTAGGTGGTGAAGCAATCAATGGCAACATGGCTCGACCATGTGATAAAGACGAAGAAAGCGGCTTTCTTAAAACCTACCCCTCGGCGGCGGTGAATCTTCGCCAGTAGCCAGCCGAAGAACACGGAGGCGATAACCATGACAACAATCGAGTGAGATAGCCCTCGGTGCCATGAGAGCCGCTGCACATCATCGATAAAGGGGAAGGTGATGACATCGAGATCAGGTAATGTGCCAAAGAGCACACCCCATGCGAAGGCCCGCCAGCCTAGCTCCTTACGCAAGGTCCACTCGCCGCATAATCCCCCTAAGGCACCTTGTGTGATCGAGTCCATGTTTTAGCCTATCCTCGCTTTTTTAAAACAGTGCGCACGTCACCAATAAAGACCTTAGAGCGAAGCTCGACGAGGATACGGTCTTCGTCATCGGTGATCCAGATGGTCGCTTTCTTGAGCTTCTTATACTCCTTGAGCTCATGGGTATCGTAGTCAACATTACGAATCCTAAGGTCGAGCTTAATACAGGCGTAGCCATTATGCTTCTCGCGCCCTAGGACAGTCACTTGGGCATACTGTGCTGACCTGAAGGGAAACAGGCAGAGATTGACCACTTGGCCATTCTTGAGCTCTCTACCGCGCAGGTAGAGCATCGCAGATAGTGGATCATGGGTATTTCTCTGTTTGAAGACCTTCTTCGGCTTCTTCTCCACCTTACTGGTTTTTTTGTCTGTTATCGTCCTGCTATGGGAGGTCGATGACTTCTGGTATTTATTCTCAATGCGTGTGGTGTCTTCTTTATCAGTTTCCTCTGAGACGAAGACGACCGGCTCATAGCTGCCAGGCTTGGTGAATGAGGTGTAGTTAAAAACAAAGGGAAAGAGCAGGCTAGCTAATCCCGTCGAGCGACCATAGGCCTGCGACACATAAAGATTCTTATAATGCGCACCTTCTTTATCAAAGATCATCGTCAGGCGACCAGAGTTAAGCTTGCCGTTCCAGCTCATCACGTAATCTAGTTTCTGAGGCTTCAGGGCAGGCTGCTTGCCGGCACTAAAGGCGGGAATGGTCTTCTTCCAAGCTGGCTCAGCACTAGCAATGCTAGAAAAACTAGCGATCGTGCAGGAAAGTAGCGTAGCAAGAACCACAACAGTGCGGCTCTGCGTATTTCTCATGAAGCGTGATGTTAAATGAAGCATTTTTATAACGAGGTTATCGAGTGGTGCTAACGAGCAGACTCATTCTAATAGATGATACATCTCTCGATAAAGTCAGATAAATTTACCTGAGAGACCAGTGAGATCGAAGCGCAAGAGCGAGAGAAAGCCAGCAGGCGGCTCATCCCAAATGTGCTGCATCACGAGCCTGATTAGAATGCGTAGTTGAGGTAAAAGTGGAACTGGCCACCCTGATCTGCATTTTCCTCTACGCCATCAGGTGTGCCTAGTGGAATACCGTAATCAATGGCTAATGGGCCAAAGGGCAAGTTCAGTCTGAGACCAAAACCAGCATCGTGATAGAGGCCATTACCAAACTCCCATGACCCAGCATCCACAACACCAGCATCATAGAAGACAGCTCCACGAACACGATCAACGAGCGGGAAAGTATATTCTATGCTGGCAAAGGCAGAAGTATTACCACCAAGAACCTCATCAGTAAGAGGGTCACGAGGTCCTACGTCACGGTTCTCGAAGCCACGTAATGACTGCGGGCCACCCAGAGATTCACGGTCAAAAATCGGCACTCGATCACTATCACCATAGGTGTCTGCCACCGTTAGGTTACCGCGAAGGGAGAGAATGCTATCACCCCATAGGTTCCAGTATTTAGAGCCCTCAAATGATACGATGTAAACATCAACATCTCCGCCGAGAATCCCACCTGCTAGGGTAAGCTCAGCACTCAGCTTCTCACCTTTGCGTGGCTGCTGGTTGCTATCGCGGCTATCGTAGACGAAACTCACGGAAGCGGCGCTACGGACGAACTCGCCTTCTTCCTCGAAGAATAGTGAACCAGCGGGTGTGTCGGACTCGACATCGATTTCAATTTGCTCCGCACGGTATTCAGCGCGTAGGAAGGAGCGTTTACTAATGGGCTTACGCAGTGATACCGCTCCACCAAACTGGCTCTGCTCATACTCCGAACTAAAGAACAACGAATCACGGTAGAACAACTCCGTGCCAAGTGCGAGACGACGACCTGAAAACCAAGGCTCTGTAAGCGACAGCGTGAACTCCCTACGCTCTGCACCAGCCTGAATCTTAGCGCTAAACCTCTGACCACCGCCAGTGAAACGTCCCCAGTTAGTAATATCAAAGTTCGTCTGCTCTAAGTTAATAAAGCCCACAATATTATCCACCGAGCTGAAGCCCGCACCAAAGCCGATCGAACCAGTCTGCTTCTCCTTCACATGAATATTAATATCGCGGTAGCCCTTCAGATTACTGGCCGATGAGTCCACCTGCACATCGTCGAAGTAGTTAATATTACGCAAGCGACGGTTGGTTGTCTCTAGCTCTACAGAGTTAAGATTCTGCCCCGGCTCCATGGATAGCTCACGACGAATAACGCGATCCTGAGTTTTCTCATTACCCTCGATGGTGATACGCCCCACCTTGGAAGGTGTGCCCTCATTAATACGGTAAGTTATTGCAATGGTGTTTTTAGACACGTTACGAATATCAGGACTCACTGCGGCATCTGCATATCCACGTGAGCCATAGTAGCTACGGATGGTGCGAATATCATTTCTCATCTTCGACACTGAATAAGCATTCCCAGCGACCATCGTAAGCACGGGTGTAAGCTGTGCAGAGGTAAAGACCTTCGTTGGGCCGAAGCCGACCTTCGCCACCTTATACTCAGCCCCCTCAGTCACCTTGATCACTAGATCCACACGACCGTCATCAAGTGGTGCTTTACCGATCACAGCCTTAGCGCGAAGGTATCCATTATCACGGTAGTAATCGAGCACACGATCGACATCCTCCTCTAGCTTATCGTTATCGATCTGACCTGACTTTGTGAAAAAAGAAAACCAGCCTTTCTGCTTTGTTTTCATCTGATTGCGCAACACATGCGAAGCGCAGGATTTATTCCCCTCGAAGCGAATCGTTCTCACCTCAGAGCGAGCACCTTCATCGACGACTAATATCAACTGTGAATTCCCCTCGCTACCAGTCGGCACGATACGGTGACTGACAGTCACATCCGCATAGCCAGAGCCACGGTAATGATCGAGCACATTCCTACGCGCTGAAAGAATCGACGTATCACTGAGCACACCACCGAGATCGAGCTTAGCCACTCCTGTGAGCTTACGATCATTATAGCGCTCATTACCTTGGAAACCTATACCCACGATCTTCGCTCGGCTCTGCACCTCAGCAATCACTCTTACCGACGACCCAGAAGGCTCTGCCAAAAAGCGAATATCATCTACCAAGCCACTTTCATAAAGACTACGAACATCCTCATCCAGCACAGCCGCGCTGTATTTCTGACCAACTCGTGTTGCCATATTACCGCGCAGACGAGCCTCATCGACAGTCTTTGCCCCCTTGTATCTGATGATCAAAGACGAAATATTCTTCCCCTCAAGATCCGCAAATTCCTGCGCCTGCACATCACCGACGGCAGCAAGCATAGACGTAACGGTCAGAGCTGCCAACAACAACGACTGAGAGAGGCGGGCGATTTTTACTGTAAACATAATAAATGGGCTTCCTAGACACACCCTCCACACTGAGTGTAGGGGCAGATCGATAAGGGCTACTTCTACAAACGCTGATTTAGAAACACAACCTCAATTAGCAAGATAATGACACAACCCACCATCAGCTGAAACACTCCCATCAAAGCCCACACAGAGAGTCACTTACGACCCGCCGTCATTATCTACGACTTTCTAATCAGAGGATGTCCCTGCTTTGCCTTCGAAGTGAAAGGAGGGCGTAGATATGCAGGTGCCAGAGGAGTCTTCCGAAGCTCCTCTCGCCTGCTACCCTCTAATGCCTGCCAAATTTCGATAAGATGCGCCGCCTCTGGCCGCCCTCGACTAACCTGATGCTGTAAATCTTCACCAAGAGCCAAGCTCTCTGGATCATCCATAGTAAAAAGACTCACACCAGCTGCGTGAGCCTTTGCTAATCTCTCGTGGAATTCTCCTATCTCCATCAGCTCAGCCTCCTGCGCCTCACCACTCGCCGCTATCTCCGCTGTGTAATAAAGACCTCTGCGAGCATCACCGATCGCGAGTGACACATCTGACTCACGCGCCACACTCGTAGCACCTAGTGATGCCACCCCGATAGCATCGCAGCCATGGACAATCGCCATACCCTGCGCGGCAGCAATCGCTACCCTTACCCCACTATAGCTCCCCGGCCCCGTGCCCACCAGCACGGCATCTAGCCCCTTACCCTCAAAATCCTCGCCCTGTAATAATTGAGCAACCTTCTCCAACGCATCAAAAATCTGCGAATTATGATTTCTCCCATTGAGAAAATCCTCCGAAAAAACCCTCACACCATCACGAACCAAAGCTACACTTGCCTCGGGAACACTGGTTTCAATTGCTAAAATCGTCTGCACAGCAAGCTTTTATAGAATGGCGGCTAAAACACCAACCTCCTATTTGAAAAAAATCCCCTAATGATGTACAGTATTCCTACTTGCAACCGATGCTAATTAGATGTTACCTCGCCCCATTACCACGCGTCAGGTCATATCCTCATGCACACACAGAGGTAATCATCTTTCCGTATTTTAAAATCAGCCATCAAGTAACCAGTAAAAAGTATCATGAGTGAATATGCCAAAGGACTCGCAGGAGTCGTCGCCAATGAATCTGCCTTAAGCCGCGTAGAAGGGCTGGAAGGAACACTTTCCTACCTCGGTTATGAAATCAACGACCTCGTAGAAAACAGCTCATTTGGAGAAGTTTGCTACCTACTGCTCAAAGGACAGCTTCCTAACGCTGACGAGCTAAAGGTATTCAGCACCAAGATCCGCAACAGCCGCGAACTTCCATCACAAGTAATCGACTTTCTCAGGAATGCTCCCAAAGACGCCAACGTCATGGACATCCTCCGCACTGGAGTCTCCATGCTCGGCATCTATGATGAAAACTCACAAATCGGTGAGCCAGACCACGAAGCACTCTACGAAGCAGCCGTCAGCATCATCGCCAAGATGCCTGTCATCGTAGCCACCTACCACCGCCTTCGCAATGGCCAAGAAGTCCTGCCTAACCGCCCTGACCTCTCAGGCGCAGGAAACTTCCTCTACCTCATCAATGGCGAAGAGCCAAGTGCCGCAGCCACGCGCACCCTCGACATCGCCTACATCATCCACGCCGATCACGGCATGAATGCATCCACCTTCTCTGCTCGTGTCACCTGTGGCACCCTCAGCGACATCTACTCCGCGATCACTTCCGCTGTTGGCACCCTCAAAGGCCCACTCCACGGAGGTGCTAATGAAGGCGTTATCCAGATGCTTGAAGAAATCGGCTCTGAGGATAAAGTCGACGCCTACGTCGAAGACTGCCTAGCCACCAAGAAAAAGATCATGGGTATCGGTCACCGCGTCTACCGCGTGCTCGACCCCCGCGCCCCGCATCTTCAGAAAATGGCAATGAAGCTCACTGAAGAACTCGGCGAGCCAAAGTGGATCAACATGTCCAACCGCATCGCCGAGCTCATGCTCGAGCGTAAAGGCCTCAATGCCAACGTCGACTTCTACTCAGCGACAGTTTACTACTCCATGGGTATTCCAACTGACCTCTTCACCCCTATCTTCGCCATTGCCAGAGCAGCGGGCTGGACAGCACAGGTGCTAGAGCAGCTACAGGATAATCGCCTCTACCGCCCACTTACCAAGTATGTAGGCCCTACCGAGATACGCCCAGTGCCACCCATCAGTGAGCGCTAAGTAAGCCTCGCGATCATACAAGTGATCGCTAGCCTCAAATTCCAATCACCAACCTGCCTTGCACCTGCGAGGCAGGTTTTTTTATGCCCCGAATTTTAAGATTAGATTTCCGCCCCCTCTCATGTATAATCCCCACACCTTATGTCAGACTTAGATTCAGAAATAGATATTCAGCCTAATGGCACCATACCTATTCAGTTTTCGATCATGCTCAAAAACCGTGCAGGAGCCCTCAGCTCGCTGGTGCGTATGCTCAAAAACCAAAAGATCGAAGTCATCGGACTTAGCATCCAAGACTCCAAAGACGCTGCTGTCGTCCGCATCGTCGTCTCTGACCCAGACACCACCATGAGAATCTTCATGGAAAAAGGCATCCCGCACACCACCTCTGAGATCGCAGTCATCGCCCTCACCGAAACCGGAGGCGGCCTCGTCAAAGCACTCGAAACACTACGCGCTGCCGAGACCAATCTCGACTTCGCATACTCGCTGATATCTCACCCCCAAGGCAAATCGCTACTAGCCATGCACCTTGAAGACACCCAGTTTGGCATCTCCGTCCTGCATCAGGCAGGCTTCCGCGTATTTTACGAGCAAGATCTCATTCGCTAATACCACCATCACGCACTGAGCCCATGTCCGAATCCTTCTACCAGCAGGCAAACGAATCCCCCGACGACACCTTCGAGCAATCGCTACGACCACCGGGCTTCGACGACTTCCACGGACAGGAAAAAGTCACCGAGCGGCTCATGCTCATGGTCGAAGCCGCACAAATGCGAGACGACGTGCTCGAACACGTCCTGCTCTCAGGCCCACCCGGACTCGGCAAGACCACCCTTGCCAACATCATCGCCAGTGCTACGGGCACCACTCTTCACACCACCTCTGGCCCTCAGATAGAAAAAGCAGGCGACCTCGCTGGCATCCTCACCAACATCCAAAAAGGTGACATCCTCTTCATCGACGAAATCCATCGACTCCACCCCGCCATCGAAGAATACCTCTACCCTGCCATGGAGGACTACAGGCTCGACATCATCATCGACTCAGGCCCATCCGCCCGCAGCATCCAGCTCAATCTCCCGAAATTCACCCTCGTAGGTGCCACCACGCGCTCAGGCATGCTAACTGCCCCGCTCAGATCGCGCTTCGGCCTGATCAACAGGCTCGACTACTACACCTCCGACCAGCTCGCCCACATTATCAAGCGATCTGCTGAGCTCCTCGACGTCACCATCGACACCGACGGTGCTATCGAGATCGCCTCATGCTCACGTGGCACGCCACGTATCGCCAATAACCTCCTCCGCTGGGTGCGTGACTTCGCCCAAGTCCGCGCCGACGGCAGCATTACCGCAGAGATCGCCAAAAAAGCACTCGCCATGATCGAAATCGACGAAGATGGACTCGACGAAATGGACAAGCGCATCCTCGAAGCCACCATTTACAAGTTCATGGGAGGCCCTGTAGGTCTCTCCACTCTCGCTGTCGCCATCGGCGAAGACGCCTCCACCCTCGAAGAAGTCCACGAACCCTTCCTCATCATGCAAGGCTTCCTCAAGCGCACCCCACGAGGGCGTGTCGCACTCCCCGCAGCCTACACCAAAATCGGCGCCACACCACAAATCAGCAACCAAGGAGAACTCCTCTAAACTCTCATGCCCACTCACTTAAAAAGTATCATCGAGCGCTGCCGCGCCGAGGGACTTCGCCGCACCAAAGCCCTCGAAGAGCTCATCCACACCCTCCTCGAAGGAGACCGCCCGATGACCCTCTCCGAGCTAGCCCAGTCGCCGCGCCTTACTAACCAATGTGATAAAGCCACCGTCTTTCGCCTCCTTCAGCGCCTCGCTGATAAAGGTATCCTTCGCCGCCTAGGACTCCACGAGCGCGCCGCCTACTTCGCCCTGCTCATCCCTGGCCAGCACAAAGACTACCTCATCTGCACTGAGTGCGGCTCCATCGAGCACATCAGTGCACCCTGCCCGGTCCACGAGCTCGAAAAAGAAATCCAATTCACCAGCGGATATAAAAACCTCTACCACGAGCTAGAATTCTTCGGCACCTGCCCGAAATGCGCCGTTTAGAAAAAACAATCGCTACTTCCCCCCTTTCCCGCTAAAGCTCTCGCATGGCAAACATCGGCGACCGCGCAGAGCTCACAATCCTCAAAGACACCACCCCCGGATACTACCTAAACTCCGAAGGTGAGCTCGGGGAAGTTCTCCTACCCCGCCCAGAAGTCATCGGCGAAGTCTCCATCGGAGATAAAGTCAGCGTATTCATCCACACCGACTCCGAAGATCGCCCCGTTGCAACCATGCACGATCCTCTCGTCATGCCAGGCCAGTTCGCCTGCCTTGACTGCATTGCTACTACCGCCATCGGCTCCTTCATGGACTGGGGTCTTGCCAAGGATCTCTTCGTCCCCTTCCGCGAGCAGCGCAATCACATGGACGTTGGTAAATCCTACGTCGTCTTCGCCTACCTAGACGACGCCAGCGACCGTATCGTAGCCAGCCGACGCCTCAATCGCCACTTCAGCAAAGAAGAGCCAAACTTCACTCAAGGGCAAGAAGTCGACCTCATCGTCTATGCCAAGACCGACATGGGCTATAAAGCCATCATTAACGGCTCCCACTCCGGAGTGCTCTTCCATAACGACGTCTACACAAAACTCGCCCCCGGAGAAAAAGCCAAAGGCTACATCGTCCGCACCCGCACCGACGGCAAAATAGACCTCTCACTCCAAAAACCAGGTCGCGCTAGGATCCAAGACCTCGAAGGCAGAATCCTCGCCGAACTAGAAGCCAACAACGGCTTCTGGACCCTCTGCGACTCCAGTCCTGCAGACGAAATCAACCAAGCACTAGGTGTCAGCAAGAAAGCCTTCAAGCAAGCCACCGGAGCCCTCTACAAAAAGAAGATCATCACCATCGGCAAAGACGGTATCAGGCTACAAGAAACCTCCAGCTAGGTGGAGTGGAAGGGAGCAAAGCCCAGAAAACTAAATCCACAAGGGACTCGCTGGAATAAGTGTCCCATAGGGATAAATTCGGTATGAATAAAATAGAGACCTCTGATGCCGATAGGGCTAGATCTCACATTGATTCCCCGCATCATTCTAACTAACGCCGCTATCAACATACTTGTCTATTTCAAGCTGCGGTCTCCACTACTGACAGAGCAATACTTGGTCATTAATTTACCCATTGCTCCTCAAAAAACCAAATTTGGCTGTAACCTCGGGTCATTCTGTGGTCAAAACACCTGCGCCATCATCATCTATGAGCGATGGCGAAATCACTTTCACCGACCACTCTCTCATTATGAATGTTTCTCTTAACTGGCTCAACGACCACCTTGACCTTGCCCACATGTCTCTTCAGGAGATTGATGATTTGCTGACCTTTGCAGGTATTGAGGTAGAGGGTATTACTAAATCAGGCGTGCCTTCTGAGAAGATTGTCGTGGCTGAGATCAAGTCTGCTGAGCAGCATCCAGATGCTGATAAGCTGAAGGTATGCCAAGTCGATGCAGGTGAGGGTGAGCTCCGCCAGATCGTCTGCGGTGCTAAGAACTATAAGGTGGGTGATCGCGTCCCTTGCGCGCTACCGGGTGCTGACCTAGGTGGTGGCTTCGTCATTAAGGAGGGCAAACTACGTGGTGTGCCCTCACTCGGTATGCTCTGTGGTGCAGGTGAGATTGGCCTGACTGATGAGGAGGACGGACTGATGATTTTAGCCCCCGATGCGACTATCGGCACGGCTCTTCAGGAGATGTTCGATGCGGATACCATTATCGAGGTGGAGGTGACTCCGAACCGCCCAGACTTACTATCTCATGTGGGTATGGCTCGTGAGCTTTCTGCTCTAGCTGGCATCGATCGTAAGGAACTTTCTCTTTCTGAGCCTGAGACTACGCCGGCGTCAGCCATTACGCTGAGTGCTCCTGATTCTTGCCCATTCTACACGACTGTAAAAATCACTGGTGTAACCGTCACTGAGTCACCTGTGTGGCTAAAGACGAAGCTAGAGGCTATTGGCCTACGCCCGATCAATAACGTGGTCGATATCACTAACTTTGCCCTCCATGAGCTGGGTCATCCGCTGCACGCCTTCGATGCGGCGAAGGTCAGCGGCGCTCTGAATGTCCGCATGGCGACTGAGGGTGAGAGCTTCAAGGCTCTCGATGATAATGACTACTCACTGACTACTGAGGATCTCGTCATTTCTGATGACTCTGCTAAGCCACTCGCCCTTGCAGGTATCATGGGTGGATTCGATAGTGGGGTGTCCGAGTCTACGACTGATATTATCCTAGAGGCGGCTTACTTCACTCCGTCAAAAATCCGCCGTAGCTCGCGTAAGCTAGCTCTCAGCTCCGATTCGTCCTACCGCTTCGAGCGTGGTTCAGATCCACAGGCAGCACTCACTTCATCTGCCTTCGCAGCTAAGCTCATCACCGAGCTCGCTGGCGGT
>JALZUH010000164.1 GCA_023301645.1 Akkermansiaceae bacterium | reverse complement strand
AGAGCACCGCAGATAAAAAACACGTTTACCAGCACACGTAGGCGGTAGAAAGGCAGCTTATCAAACACCATCCCCCATGGGATAATACACAGTAGGTAGGTGAGAGTGGGGAGAGTGGTAGTGACCCATGCTACTTTCTTCGCATCGAGGCTAAATCCATACACAGGACTGGTAATGAACTCTACTAACAAGGCGTAGCAGAGGAGGTTACCAAAGCCTAAGATCATCCATGTCATTAAGAGCTTCTTAAACGCCTTATCCTCAGACACATGGCGAAAGGCGGCAAAAAACCGAATATTCTGAGATTTCTGAAGAGTGACCTTTGCCATCAGCCACACACACACCGACATAATGATACAGCAGAGCCCGTAGAACCAAAATAAAGCATGATAATCTGACCCCTGACGTGCCAACCATGCACCAGCAATAACACCCGTAGTGGCCGTAGCCGAGCCACGCACAACACCCCCAATAGAGAACAGGCGACCTCTCACTTCATTGGAGTAATGCTTACGATAAATCTGAGACAGCAATGGCGTGCTCGCCATCATCATTACAATGGCGATACATACGCCCAGAACATAGTAGCCCAGAGAGCCGCCCGCCATGGCTGAAATGAAGAAGCCTAATGCCGATAAGCACCACACACTCACGCAGGCTATATTCACAGAACAGCCAAGCCTACGCACAATCTGCACGGCAAATAAGCTCAGTAATAGACCAACGCCTGCTGAGGAGCCGATGGCAACCTTCATCCAGACAGGCGCGCCAAAGATACGAATCGCCACATACATCGCAAAGGTCGTGCCGAGTGTTTCCAACACGCCTTGTGGAATCGAACGAATGAGCTCTAGGGTAAAAGTGCGCCGCTGCTGGCCTATGTCTTCACTCTGAATCATCATCGCTATGCGAGAGCAAGCTCACAGCCGCTCTATAACTACAAGCCAATAGCACCATGAGTGTTTGAAAAACCATGTCATCACTACTGAGTGAAGCCCCCTTCACTCTCACTGAACGCCCATTCCGTGATGATGCATTCACGATGATCTCCGTTTGCAGCCAGAGGGTATATTTTCTCTATCTTTTTTATGAGGAGGAGTATTAAATCACCCCCGTGAAAGTAGGAATCATTGCCAATCGTTTCAAACCAGGTGCTAAAGACGCCCTCAGCACACTCTGTAGTGCTCTAGAGCGTCATAACATCGACAGTTTACTGGAGATTCATACCGCTGAGATCCTCTCGCGCACTGACGGAGTCGCTGCTTCTAGCTTCGAGGGGAAATGCGATCTAGTCGCGGTCCTCGGAGGAGACGGCACTATGCTCAATGCCGCTAATCAACTAGGTGAGTCCAGCATTCCTGTAGCAGGTATTAACATCGGCACACTCGGATTCCTCACCACCTGCACGGATGAAGAGATCGATCTTTTCGTCGAGCTGATCGCCCAAGGTAGCTATACCCTCATCAAGCGAGCCCTCCTTAAGGCGAGCATCACGAAGAGCAACGGCGAGCTAAAGACCTTTCGCGCGCTCAATGAAATCACCCTCACTCGCGGACACACTGGCCGCTTAGTAACTCTCAATGCCAAAGTCGACGGACAGCTGCTCAACCATTACCGTGCTGACGGTCTCATTGTCGCTACCGCCACAGGGTCGACAGCCTACTCACTCTCGGCGGGTGGCCCGCTCATCGACCCCAAGTCGGAAGTCTTCGTCATTACGCCCATCTGTCCGCACAGCCTGAGTAATCGATCACTCATTGTCTCTGACCAGTCGGTCATCGAGCTAGCACCTACCGATGACGAAGATTGCCCGATCCTCTTTACCGTCGACGGCAGAGAAATCGTAGAAATATGCGCCGGAGATAAAATCTCCGTTCAGCTCGCAACAAATTCACTCCCTTTACTCCAATTAGAAAATAGAAACTTCTACTCCACACTACGCCAAAAGCTAGGGTGGCGATAACCACATACCATGAGATACACACCTGCAAGCTCCGAGCTATTCATCCGCAATCGCAATCGCTTAAAGCCACTACTCAAGCCCAAGAGTGTTGCCATCCTCAACTCCAATGATGTAATGCCAACCAATGCGGATGGCTCTCTCCCCCTGAAGCAAAACACCCATCTCTACTACCTCTGCGGAATTGATCAGGAGGAAACCCTTTTACTCTTATGCCCTGACGCATTTGACGAGATCGATAGAGAAATCCTCTTTGTCAAAGAAACCAGTGAAAATATCGCCATCTGGGAAGGCCACAAGCTCACAAAAGAACAGGCAACCCGTCTATCAGGCATTAAAAACGTGCAGTGGCTCAGTGCTATGGAGGCCACCATGCACCGCCTCATCGACCAAAGTAAGAACATATACCTCAATGACAATGAGCATTCGCGTGCTAACTCACCTGTAGAAACGCGTAATCAGCGCTTCGGCAAGCACTGCCAAAAGCTCTATCCCCTACACCAGTATCATAGGCTAGCACCCCACCTCAATGATCTGCGAATGACCAAGCAGCCTGAGGAAATCACCATGCTCAAGCAAGCCTGCGACATCACAGAGCAGGGATTTCGCAGAGTCCTCGACTTCGTCAAGCCAGGTGTTGGAGAGTGGGAAATCGAAGCTGAATTCATCCACGAATTCACCCGCAGGAAGTCCAAAGGCTTTGCTTACTCACCCATTATTGGTTCTGGGAAAAACGCCTGTATCCTTCACTACCTCGATAATAATCAAGTATGCCAAGATGGAGAACTCATCCTCATGGATGTCGCCGCTGAGTATGGTAGCTGGAATGCCGACATGACGCGGACGATCCCAGCCAATGGTGTGTTCACTGACCGACAGAAAGAGGTCTACAATGCTGTGCTACGAGTCATGAGGCAGTGCAGCGAGATTTTACGACCCGGTATCACACTCGCCAATTACCAGAAGCAGGTCCTTGAGCTAATGAGCAAGGAGCTTGTTGCCATTGGTCTGATCGATGCAGATGAAGCTGCCCATCAAGGCAAGGAAATGCCACTTGTGAGAAAATACTTCATGCACGGTGCCTCCCATCATCTCGGACTCGATGTTCATGATGTCAATACCCCCAATGCCACTATCACCGAAGGGATGGTCTTCACCATTGAGCCCGGTATTTATATCCCAGAGGAGAATCTAGGTATCCGCCTCGAAAACAACTATGTCATTGGCAAAGACCATAACATCGACCTCATGGCGAATATCCCCATCGAAGTCGAGGACATTGAGCAGCTCATGAATGCGTAGCCCCTCGCTCTCACCATGCGTCTTATCTCCATTTTACTCATAGCACTTGCTGGCCTCACTTGGCTAAACTGGGGAAAGATCAATGGCTTCATCCAGCAGAAGCTCCACCCGCCAGCAGCACTGAAGCCCGATCCTGAAACCTACGCCGTATTAGTCGGCGAGATCAGCTATCACCGCAACAAGTTACTCGTCCAGTATCAAAGCGCTACCCATGAAGCTCAACGTGAGCAGGTCATTAACAGTGCCTCAGAA
The DNA here is from genome assembly GCA_023301645.1 of Akkermansiaceae bacterium. GTDB lineage: Bacteria > Verrucomicrobiota > Verrucomicrobiia > Verrucomicrobiales > Akkermansiaceae > Oceaniferula. The sequence goes on along the minus strand of JALZUH010000164.1, from coordinate 1,436 downwards.
CTGCTTAATCTTCTCATGCCCGCCATGATGAAGTGCTGGCAGGGCACCCCTTGGGATTTCAACGGCACTGCCACTATCCCAGGTGAGGGCCATATAGCCTGTGGATACTTCGTCTCAGTCATCATGAGAGACGCCGGCTTCGATGTGCAGAGAATCAAGCTCGCACAGCAACCCTCACAAAATATTCTGCGCACCTTCCTACCCAAAAAGGATCTAGAGATCAAGGTTGCTAAGAATTACCGCAAATACATGCAAGCTATGCGCACAAAACCCGATGGCATATATATCATCGGGCTTGATAAGCATGTCGGCTTCATTGTCAAAAACCAAGATAACCTTGAATTCATCCACTCAGGTGGAATCCACGACAAGGTCATCAATGAGTCCGAAAAGTCAGCCTCATCGATCAGAAACTCACGCTACCGAGTCGTCGGCAACCTAACTCAGAATAAAGAGCTCATCAGAAAATGGCTGTTCAATGAGCCCATGCCAACTCACCTGTAAAGTCACGCTGTAGCAAGAGTCTATGAAATCTTCTTGAGCACTTTCTTTGCGCGCTTTTCTACCGCAACTGCCTTTTTCTCATTGCCTGCTCGGCGCAGAACCTCAGCGTAGTTTTCAGAAACATTCGCGTAGTCGAAGCTTTGCTCCTTAGCCCGCGCGTCGTAGATCTTCCATGATTTCTCGAAGTGCTCGACGGATTCATTAAGATCATCTGCCTGTGCTAGCGCTAGTGCTAGGTTCGAGTGTGACTGAGCTACCTCCAGATCATCCTTAGGTAATTTAGCTACGCGCACTTCTAGAGCCATTCTGCTCATTTCGAGAGCTTGCTGAATCATTCCTGTGTGCAGGTAGAGCGCACCCAGATTATTACAAACTGACGCGGTCTCCAGATCCTCAAAACCAAGTGCCTCATTACAGATTTCTAGTGATCTGAGATAGAGTGTCTCAGATTTATTGAAGTCCTGTTTACTCTTATAGAGATACGCCACGTTATTACATAACTCCGCAATATTAAGCTGAGCCGAAGCACCCACCTGCTCATAGAGTGAGATACTGTATTCGTAGAATGAAATCGCCTCATCGGCAGAACCAATCGAATCATAAAGCACTGCTACACTTGCGGTAATCCGTGCTAATTGAGCGCCGCTCGCAGGTCGACCGGCCAATAGATCCATCGCCTCCAAGTAGGATATACGGGCTCCTTCGAGATCCCCCTGATGACGCTGCACGTCTCCTTGGACCTCAATGGAGGTGACTAGCTCTACAATACTCGATGGATCGCTATCAAGATTCGCTCGTGCTGTCTCAATAGCTACTGCAGCTGACTGAGCGGCTTCTTCAAATTTTTCTTCCTTGCAGAGTTTTTTCACCCTGTCCTGTAGCATGTGCAGTAGATTTGATACGCCTGATTCCATTGTTAAAATATGATTAAT
>JALZUH010000163.1 GCA_023301645.1 Akkermansiaceae bacterium | reverse complement strand
CCTTTGAGGGGCCTTCTAAGTGGTCAGCTCCACTCTTGATTTCTGGTGTTTTGGGAAATTTGACTGATCGCCTATTCCAAGGGTTCTGGCTTGAGCCATACCAGAATGAAGGTTTTTTCACCCGCCTGAGTCAAGGTTACGTGGTGGACTTCTTAGACTTCAAGCTACCTCTCTATGATAAGATCATGCCCGCTAGTGGTGGGCACTGGCCTGCATTTAACGTAGCTGATAGCTGTATTACAGTGGCTGCGACCCTGCTGTTTTTCACGGCCCTTATTGAGGGTAAAAAAGAGCTGGATGCTAAAAAGGAATCGAACGGTGAGGTGAAGTAGTAGGCCGAGCCGATCGATGGTTGGCCGCCGTGCTACTGCTGCTCGTTACGACTAGGCTAGTTAGTCTTTTTGGGTGTAGCTTGATTAGCGCCAGTCTTATTAGGGAAAACGGCAAATAAGCCGTATACGACAGGGTAGGCGAGTATACTCAAAATAATGGCGGTGCCGAGGAAGCCGATGGTGAAGTCAGCTGGGCTTCCTTCGATACTCAAGCCCCAGAGTGATAATCTAGTTTCCTTATCAAAAGGTAACTGAAGATCGATGTATTGTCTCAGCCAGTGGCCAAAATAGATTTGAAAGGCGATTAGAGGCGGGTGAGTAAAGGGATTGGTAACCCAGCAGGCAGCCATAGCTACGGGTATGTTAGCCTTCGCTCTCATTGACCCGAGTGCGGCAAGTAGCATCTGGCAGGGTAATGGTAGCATCGCGCAGAACAGCCCTACTGAGAGTCCACTAGCTACGGTGTTACGCGAGGGTTGCCAGAGATCACGGTCAAATAGTGGCTTGGTCAGCGCTCGCAGGAATGGTCTATTCCTTATCCTTGGGTGCCGTAGGTAGCGGTATGCCTTACGGACTATTTGGAGGTAGCGGCGTTTCATGGTAGCTCGATATAGATATGTCGATGCGGCTAACGAGAAATAATACGCTGATGTGAAAAAAAGCCTGCATCTGAAATTCAGATACAGGCTTTAATAAAGTTTAATGAGGTGAGTTTACCAGCTTTGTGCACGGCTATGGTAGAACTGCTCTGCACCAAGTGTTGGTGGGAACTCAGATAGGCCTTGGCCTGGGTTCATTTCGATCGTGTTGATCTGACCACATTTTTCGTAAGGTGGCTTGAATGTGCCGTGGTATGTTGGGCAGTGGAATGTGAAAAGCTCGTAGAAACCGTAGCCCATACGCTTGAATGTGCGGCTAGTGCCATCGACTAGGCCGTATGACCAGCCAGCCTTGCTACCGTATTGGTCGTTTTTACGAACAATCTGCTCAGGGATTTCCATGAATCCGTAGAGGATGTTACTGACAGCACGGCTGAGTTTACGTGTAGATGTGTAATCAGCTCCTGGAGGGGCTTGGATGTCTGCTGTCACACCAGAAATGGTGCAAAGAAGAGCGGCTGCTAGAGTGAGTGCTTTTTTCATCGTTTTTGGATAGTGCAGAGTAGATTGCGCGCTGGCAATGGTAAAATAGTATATTTTTGGGAGCCTTGATGCATAACTACTTAAAGGCTAGTTCCTTTGGTGTGAATCATCCACCACGAAGCACTTATAAGCCCTAGGGTAAGGGTGACCCATATCCGCCAGTAATGGTCTTCTCGGGTGTGGCGGTTTTCTCCCTTAGCGGTCACTGGCGTATATCGGGTGTCGGTTTCACATAGGCTAAAGTCAGATTCGCGCGTATCGGCGAAGTAGCTAGCTGAGGTAAATAATATCTGGTCGCCTTGTTCAATGGTGAAGAAATGAGGTAAGCTAGGTGCTTTGATTTCCGTGCTGAGAGCTGGGATGGTTTGGATACTGAGTGTCTTTCCGGCTACGTCAGTGACGCGAAGTGTGCGAGGAGCTGATGGGGCGTCTTGCTGGGTAGCTGCTTGGTAGGCTATTTGGAGCGGCTCATTGGTTTCAGTGATGCGTGTCTCGGGTGCTATTTTACTATCTCGCAGCTGCTCACAGAATCTCAGTAGGAGCACGGCAAATGAGGGCTGCTTCAGTGCGTTTGATTGCGCGATGTCGAAGTTAAAGATGAGGGCTGAGTAATCTTCAGTTGGGTGCTCTCTTAGGATGATTAATGGGCGTTTGCCCTGCCAGAGTAGCACGCTGTCGGACTGGCTGTAGGGAAGAGAGATGTGATCACGAATGAGTAGTGTTTGCCAGTTAAGCCCTTCGGTAAGTGGGTGCTTGGGGGCTGCGATTGCTCCTGTTAGGTAGGGGCGTGAGGTTGAGTTGTCTTGTGGGAAGACAATGAGGTGGCTTTGGGTCGGGGTGGTATTAGTAGAGGTGAGCTGGAGGTCGGCTTCGCCTGCTTGCTGGGTCTCGATGAGGTGGGGGAAGCTATTGAGTATGCGCTGACCAATGACTTGGTGTTTGGCGGGGAGGCTGGACTCGATAATGAGAGGCTTGGGAAGGGGGCGCACTAGCGGGAGTGTATTATCTAGCTGGAAGTCGTCTTCGCTAAGGACGATTCTTGCTCGCTGGGCATCATTAGGGAAAAGCCCTTGGATAGTGATGATTTGTCCTGCTTCGAGATTGATGAGACTAGGTTTCGTGCTCGCGATGAGTTCATCTTGAGTTGATTCCAGAGACCATGATCTTTCTTGTGGGGTAGATGCGTAGTTTTTGATGAGCGCTTTCCAAATCATGTTTTCGCCGCGCTGCTCGAAGCTCACTCCTGTAACACCGCAGTTAGCAATATTCTCGCCGATGGCGAGCACGCTGGTATTGTATGGTGCGGCTCCTTCTAGTGGCGTGTCGGTGATGTAGCTGACAGCTCCCTCTGCACCTACGAGACTTCTGGCAATTTGAAGTGTGTTGGTAGTGTTGGTTACACCAGAGCTTGGGCTCCACTTGTCTAGGGCGATGTGCATCTCATCGAGTGAGTCGCCTTGGTAGATTTTAGCCTTCGAAAGATCGGATTCCATGAGCCATATTTCGAGATTGGCGGCGGAACCTTGGATGCGTGGTATCTCAGCGTTGATAGCGGTGGATATACGCTGTTTGAAAACCGACATCGATGCTGAGCTGTCGAGGATGATGGCAACACGCTGTGTCGACTTCGCCCTGATATAGCGAGGCTCCACGAGCAGCCACGCGATCAGTAGAGCAGCGAGTATTTGGAGCCAGAGAGGGATACTGCTGCGTAGTTTCTCAAATTTCCTGCCACTGGTGCTCTGGCGTTGGGTTTGCTGCAGGAGGAAGAGGGTGCTGATGACCTCGACCTTCGCCTTTGTCTGCAGGAAGTGGATGAGCAGTATCGCGGGGATTGCCAGTAGCGCCCAGAGACCGTGCGGATTTGTAAGAAGAAAGTTAATAATACGACTTAGGCAATAGGTTAAATACTGAGGGCACCCACTTTGATCGCTTCCTCGTTGAGGGCTTCTAAGAGTGGCTTTTCAGCGGAGACTCTCGCCATAGGGATACTGAATCGCTGGGCGGTATTACGCCACTGGGCGAAGTGGTTGGAGTAGGCTTTTTGGTAACGATCGAGGGTGCTTTTTTCGACACGGTGTGAGTGCTCACTGCCGAGCTCGGCATCGCGGAATTCATAGTTCCCTGACCACTCTGGATGTGACTCTGATCTTAAGTGGGGTGAGAAGATGAGTGCTTTGCCCTGTCGCGCGGTGAGTAGCTTCATCGGCTGAGACGGGTCACCTTCGAAGAGTAAGTCTGAGATGAGAATACGCATGGCATTACCACGGAGCTGAATTTGATCGAGGGCGAGGGCTGCTGCGTCGTTGCTATGGTCGATTCCTTTGAGGGTGTCGCGCCAGCGGTGTGAGGTGACGGCGTCAGTTGGGAGTGGGGCGTAGTGGTTACCCTTGAGTAGGTGGATTTGGGTGGCGGCTCCTGCCTTGATCGCGGAGATAGTGATGAAGTAAAAGAGCTCGGCTGTGCGGGCTGCTTTCTCAGGGGTGAAGAACATCGAGTCCGAGGCGTCGAGTATAATGTCGATGACGGGGCGAACCTCCTCTCGATACATCTTCATCGTGTAGTTTCCTGTGCGAGCGTATGCCTGCCAGTTGATATGCCTAGGGTCATCACCGGGGGCGTATGCGCGGTGGTCTTGGAAATCAGTCGATGATCCCGTGCCTGCTCCTTGGAACTCCCCTGACATGCCTCGCCATACCTGATTTCTCAGAGGCAGAGATAGACTCTCAGCGCAGGCTGATGCCTGACTGTAGAGAGCAGCGAGTTGTTGTGTAGTCACAGGTAAGGTGAGGGTGGGGGAGGTTTTTGTCTAAACTACGAAGGTTTGTGGATGACGTGCTGCTCAGTCTCCTTGGTCACTCGCCATGCGGGGATGGAGAGGACAAGTGGGATGAAGCTGTAAATGGCTACGTTGGCGTAGCTGAGAGCCAAGATGGAGTCATTATCCATTAAACCATCGGCTGAGATATAGATCATGCAGGATGGAATCCAGAAGAAGAAGCTGAAGATGTCATCTTGTCTCGTGGTTTCTGCAATGGCTGAGAGCGAAATGAGGATGATGAACTGGGCGATTAGTGCTGTGATGTAGCAGCCTAGTCGCTTGGTTGTCTTTCTGAAAAATAGCGTCGTGAAGGCAAGTGGGAAGAGCATGATGCTGAAAATAATGTTGGCCGCAGTGAGGGCTTTATTATCGATGTAGCCTGTATTGGTCACAGCGACTTGCACCAGCAGGTAGATGATGAGGGTGTAGATGAGACCACTGGTCCAGCCGGGGTAGAGGGCGTATCTAGAGATTCTGTGAAGAGGCCCCTTGGTGGTAAATGGCATGGCTGTCACGGGGAGTATCTCACTAGGCTCTGTCAGCGAGGTAATGATAACAGGGACAGCGAAAAGCGAAGCGAAGATGGCGGTCGTCATCGGCTCAAAATCAGCGATGAGGCAGGTTGCTAAGAGCAGGATAAGGTAGCCGAGGGTGATCAGGCGGCGCTTGGTGGCGTGGTTCTCCGAGGCGGGTGCGATGATCGATGTGCCGAAGTCGAGGCAGAACCAAATAATATAAGCGCAGAGAGAAAGCACACCTAGGTAGGTGAGCACGCTTTCGAGATTATATAAGGTGGTGAATTTGAGTAATTCACCAGTGATCCCTCCACCTCCAAATATCATGCTTGGTATAGTCATTAGTAGCATGAAGATACCAAAGATGGGGAAGATGATTCTGATGATGGTCGCCTGCACTGCACTGAGGGCGATGGCAACGGCTGTGAGTGTGCAAGAAAAGATGAACAAGGTGAAGAGTAAGAGCACTTCTGAAAATAGCTGCATGTCTCCGAAGAAATACCTCAGAATAAGGTAGGGGGTGACAGCGGTAAGAAGGAGGGCTGTCTGAGCGACGATAGAGAGCCACTTTCCGAAGGTGATGCGCCATGCATCAAGGCGTGTCATGCAGAGCAGATCGATGGTGTTACCTTTGATCTCTTGGTGCAGAGCAGATAGCCCTCGGAATGGCTGGAAGATAATGCTGGCGATAAAAAAGAAGAAGATAATGATCCCGGAGAGCTTATCTCCCGCGGTTTCTACTCGTGCGGTAGAGGCTGTCATGACGAGGATGAAGCAGAGTAGTAGCTGGAAGCTGACAAACATCGAGACGAAGCCTATGCCGCGCATACCTTGGCGCAGTTCTTTGACAAGCATAGGGTTGATCTTGTCTGAGAAGTCAGAAATTTTTGTAATATGGGTAGTATCCATGATGTGAAAGGTTAGACTTGAGATTCTTCTTCTGGGGCAGCCTCGGTGTTGAGTGCGGAGGCGGGGATAGCAGGTGGTGTATTGACCTTGTCGAGCATGTCGATGAATGCATCTTCGAGGTTGCGCTGCTCCTTGTGGAATTCAATGACCTTAAGCCCGTCTTTGACCATGCTACTGAGGACAAGTGACGCGTCATCGAGTGAGTTGATACGGACTCGGCCGCCGTGCTTGCGAGATTCCACCATCTCAGCGTGCGGGCTGGTGATGATCCAGTCTGAAAGACTCTCTGGGTTACCTAGTGTTTGAATGTCAAATAAATGGCCGTCTTGGTTATTGTCACCTTGGAGTAGAGACTGGGAGTCACCGTGGTGGACGATCTCACCATTATTGACAAAGAGTAGGCTGTCGCACATCTCGCCTAATTCGGAGAGGATGTGGGATGAGATGAGGATGGTTTTGCCCTCTTCTGCGAGGATGCGGATGAGGTGCTTGAGCTCTACCCGTGCCTTCGGGTCGAGACCAGCCGCTGGCTCGTCCATGATGAGCACCTGCGGGTCGTGGATGAGAGATCGTCCGAGGCAAAGGCGCTGGGTCATGCCTTTGGAGAGTTTATTCGACAGGCGATCAGCTAAGGGGACAAGGTCGGCGAATTCCATCACCTCCTGCACTCGCATGTGGCGCTCTTTCCCCTCATAGCCTAGTGCTCGGGCGTAGAAGTCGAGGTATTCGAGCACGGTCATGTGGTCGTAGTTTCCGAAGTGGTCGGGCATCCAGCCGATGAGAGACCTGACCTTGGATGGGAAATTGACTACGTCGATACCGCATATTTCGACCTGTCCCATAGTGGGGTAGTCGAGAGTGGATAAGATCCGCATGGTGGTGGTTTTCCCAGCTCCATTAGCACCGACAAAGCCACAGACAGATCCGTGTGGGACTTCGAAGCTGATGCCGTTGACGGCTTTGAGAGCGCCGAAGTAGCGGTAGAGGTTTTTGACGACGATAGCGTTTTCCATATGATAAGAAGGT
>JALZUH010000162.1 GCA_023301645.1 Akkermansiaceae bacterium | reverse complement strand
GCGGCGTCTTTGGCGAAGTAGGTGAGGATGGTGTTGGCTCCTGCTCTTTTGATGCCTAGGAGGGATTCTAGGACGACGGCTTTTTCGTCGAGCCAGCCGTCTTTGCTGGCGGCTTTGATCATGAGGTATTCGCCACTGACTTGGTAGGCGGCGATGGGGAGTGGGGTGGAGGCTTTGATCTCTGCGATGATGTCGAGGTATGGGCCTGCGGGCTTGACCATGATCATGTCAGCACCTTCTTCTTCGTCGAGGATGGTTTCGCGGATGGCTTCGCGTGAGTTGGCGGGGTCCATCTGGTAGGTTTTTTTGTCACCTGCCTTGGGGGCGGATTCTAGGGCTCCTCGGAATGGGCCGTAGAATGCGGAGGCGTATTTGGCGGTGTAGGCGAGGATGGAGACGTTTTCGTAGCCTTCGAGGTCGAGTGCGCTGCGGATGGCTTCGACGCGGCCGTCCATCATGTCACTGGGGGAGATGATGTCTGCTCCTGCTCGGGCGTGGCTGAGTGCTTGCTGGCAGAGGATGGTGACGGTTTCGTCATTGAGGATTTCGAGTTCGCCTTGTTCGTTCTTTCGCACGAGTCCGTCGTGGCCGTCGGAATTATAGGGGTCGAGGGCTACGTCGGTGATAACGCAGAGTTCTGGGTAGGCGTTTTTGAGGGCTTTGATGGCACGCGGGACGAGCCCGAAGTCATTGGCGCATTCTGCGGCGTCTTCTGTCTTGAGCTGGTCGGGGATGGCGGGGAAGATGACGACGGCTTGGATACCTAGTGCGTGTGCTTCTCCGGCTTCTTTGAGTAGGCCTTCGATCGACCAGCGGGTGCAGCCTGGCATGGAGTCGATGGGTTCGTCGATGAGCTTGTCATGGACGAAGAGGGGGTAGATGAAGTCGCTTGCTTGGAGTGTTGTTTCGCGAATGAGTGCGCGGATGGCGGGTGACTTTCGGTTGCGGCGCGGTCTGATCATGGTGTGTGCTGGTGGGCGTGTTGTGAAAGGTGGGGTGTGTGGCTAGAGGGGGGTGATCTCGTAGCCTTCGGCGGTGTCTTTAATGGTCCAGCCTTGGGTAGCGAGCTGGTCACGGTAGTTGTCAGATGCTGCCCAGTCTTTGTCCTGCTTGGCTTGCCAGCGTTGCTTGGCGAGTTCTTCGATCTCGGGTGGGATTTCTGAGGCTTCTTCTGGCGCGGGGAGGGTGAGTCCTAGCGAGTAGAGTATCTGGTGTAGGGCTTGGAGGTTATTGGCAGCTTCTGTGCCGGTGAGTTTTTGCGCTTCTTTGATACCTGTGAAGAGGTGTCCGAGGGCGGCGGGGGTGTTGAGGTCTTTGTTGAGGGCGTCCCATGCTGGCTGGAAGAGGTGGCTACCTCCTTGTTCGGGGCTGCTGTTGCCGGCGGCTTCGATCATGACTGTGACTGCTTTGGCGATTTTTTGGAGTGCTTCTCCTGCTGCGTGGAGCGAGTCGAGGGTGAAGTTAAGCTGCTTTCTGTAGTGGGCTGAGATGAGGACGTAGCGCACTTCCATGGCGGTGTGTCCTTTGGCCTCTAGGTCAGCGATGGTGTAGAGGTTTCCAAGGGATTTGGACATTTTACCGCCGTCGACCATGAGGTGGGTGGTGTGGAACCAATGTGCTGCGAAGTCACCACCGCATGAGCATTGGCTCTGGGCGATTTCATTATCGTGGTGGGGAAATACGAGGTCGATGCCTCCTGCGTGGAGGTCGAAGTCGGAGCCGAGGTATTCCTTGATCATGGCGGAGCATTCGAGGTGCCAGCCGGGGCGGCCTTCTCCCCATGGGGATGACCAGTAGTTTTCTCCGTCTTCGTCTTTGCGGGCTTTCCAGAGGACGAAGTCTGCGATGGAGTCTTTTTCGTATTCGTCGGCGTCAGCGCGGGTGTTCTGGGTCTTGCCGAGGTCGAGTTCGCGGGTGTCGAGGTGGGAGAGCTTGCCGTATTCTGGGAATGATCCGACGCTGAAGTAGACGGAGCCGTCATCCGAGGCGTAGGCATTGCCTTTGGCGATGAGGTCTTCGATCATGGCGACTTGCTGCGGGATGTGAGCGAGTGCACTTGGCTCGATGTGTGGCTCTAGGCAGCCGAGGGCAGCGCAGTCGTGGTGGAATTTCTCAGTCCAGCCTGCGGTGAAGTCGGCGAGTGACTGGCCTGCGGCTTGGGAGTCGCGGATGGTCTTGTCGTCGACGTCGGTGATATTGCGCACGTGGAGGGTGTCGGTGCCGCTGGTCTCGAGGACGCGGCGGAAGACGTCATGCATGACGAAGGTGCGGAAGTTTCCGATGTGGGCTGGGCCGTAGACGGTAGGGCCACAGCAGTAGAATCTGTAGGTTTCACCGTCGATGGGGGTGAGCTGGCGATTCGTGCGGGTAAGGGTGTCGTAGAGCTGCATGAGTGGTGTGGGCGCTGAGGTTTTCTCTGGTGGTGGCTAGTTTTGGGCTAGTTACTTAGAGCTTAGTGCTTGTTGGGGATGAAGGTGTGGTCACTTGGGCGCTGGAAGGCGCGTAGCTGGAACTCGGGGAGTATGGAGAGGAGGTGGTCGAAGATGTCACTCTGGATGTCTTCGTAGTAGGCCCAGCGATTATCAGTGGTGAATACGTAGATCTCGATGGGGATGCCGTGCTCGGTGGGCTGTAGCTGACGGACGAGGAGGGTTTCGCCTGAGGCGATTTGTGCGTGATTGGTGAGGTAGGCTTTCAGGTAGGCGCGGAAGGTTCCTAGATTGGTGAGGGCTCTGGCGTTGACGATACTCTGTGGAGTTTGCTGGGTGTTGTTGCTGTTCCACTCTTGAATTTCGTTTTCTTTCTCAGTGAGGTAGTCAGTGAGTAGGCTGATTTGCTTCATTTCTTGGAGCATTTCGTCGGTGAGGAAGCCGACGGTGGACATGTCGATATTGACCGAGCGCTTGATGCGGCGCACGCCACTGGCACTCATGCCGCGCCAGTTCTTGAAGCTGTCTGAGATGAGGGCGTAGGTGGGGATGGTGGTGATGGTCTTGTCCCAGTTCATGACCTTCACGGTGGTGAGGGCTACTTCGAGGACTTCGCCGTCGGCTCCGAACTTGGGCATTTCGATCCAGTCTCCACGGGCGACCATGCGGTTGGCTGATAGCTGAATACCTGCGACGAGTCCGAGGAGTGAGTCCTTGAAGACTAACATCATGATGGCGGTCATGGCTCCTAGGCCGGAGAAGATGAGGGCGGGTGACTTACCGACAAAGACTGAGACCATCATGATGATGGCGGCGATGAGGAGGATGATCTTGATGACTTGGAAGAAGCTCTTTACGGGGAGCTCGCGGGAGACTTCGAAGCGGCTGTAGATGCGCTCTAGGACATTAAGTAGCGAGTTCAGGGCGAGGAAGACGAGGACGATGAGTGCGCCTTTGAGGCAGATATTGAGGGTGTTCGCAAAGAGGGGCTCACCATTGTAGAGGGTGGTCACTGTGCTGGGGACGGACTTAAGCAGGATGACGATGGGGATGATGAGGGTGATCCATTTGATGAGTTTGCCTTTGAGGAATTCGTCGTCCCAGTTGTTGTCTGACTGATTAGAGATGCGGGTGGCAATACTGGTGATGGCTTTTTTGGCGATCTTGTAGGCGAGGTAGGCAATGATGATGATGCCGATAAAGAAGACGCTGTCGATGATGAGGCTGAGATACCAGTCGATGGATTTGATGTCTTTTTTGAAAAAGAGTTCAGAGAGTGTATTATGCCAGTTATTCACGCTTTTGGGGTGCCATATTGTTTGATAATGAGCAAGCAGAATGAGTGAGTGGGATACTTATGGAGTGTCCTTTGGGGTCGCTTGGTGTGGGGGGAGGGCTTGCTTGGCCATGGTGTTTTCATGGGGGTGGTTTCGATGGTGATAGTTTAGGCGTTACAATGGGGGGCTCTCTATTAGGGTGTGTGTCAGTTATGACAGGTTGGTTTTCTAGGTTTTTTGCTGTGGTTATGGTGGCTTGTGCACTGTCTCTGGTGAGCTGTATCGAGGGGGATGAAGAGGTGTTTCTCTATGCTGATGGCTCGGGGCGTGTGGTGGCTGAGTATCGAGTGCCGGGGGTTCTGATCTCGGCTGAGGATGGGGTGAGTCTGCAGGAGAGTATTCGGGCTGCTGTGGCGGCGAGTGAGGACTTGGAGCTGGTGAGTAGTGAGGTGGTGATGGAGGAGGGGTTTCGGGTGATTAGTATGGAGATTAGCTCTAGTGATGTGAGGGGGCTGGGGGCTCTGGGTGGAGGTGAGGATAATGATGGTGGACTTGGTGAGGAGGGCGATAAGTCTGGGGATTTGCTGGCGGCGATTATAGGGGAGATGAAGCTGGGGCAGCGGGGGCTAGTGCTGAATTTACAGCGGGATGTGGATTTGTCCGCTGTGCTGGGGCGTTACTTCGGGGAGGGTGCTCTTTCGCAAATGGGGGATTCGATGTTTCGCTATAGATTGCATCTGCCTTCTGCGGCGAGGAGTAGTAATGCGCATGCTGTGAGTAATGGTGGTAAGACGCTGCAGTGGGAGTATCGGCTGGCTGATTCTAGGGAGGTGCCGATGAGTATGGCGGTGCAGATGGCTATGGCTCTGCCGTGGTGGGTTTATGCTATTGGGGGCTTGGTTGTTGTTGTTGTTTTGGTCGTTGTGCTGGCTGGTGGGGTGGTTGCTTGGCGCAAGGGGCGAAGCGCGGGGCGAGAAAGCTAGTGGGGCTGGGTGATTTGCTGATCTGGGGATTTATTAAGTTTACAGATAGGGGATTCCGTTTTTTATAACGTCCATGGCATTTGAGTTCTCTAGTCTTAATCCCGCGCAGGCAGATGCTGTCAATGCGCTTGATGGTCCCGTTTTGATTCTTGCTGGTGCTGGCACGGGGAAGACTCGGACGGTGACTTGTAGGATTTCCCACATGGTGGATAAGGGCATCGACCCTCATAATATCTTGGCGGTGACCTTTACCAATAAGGCGGCTGGGGAGATGTATGAGCGGGTGTCTGATATGGTGAATAAAAAGGCGGCGAAGGCATTGACGGTCTGCACCTTCCACTCGCTGTGTGTGAGGATCTTGCGCACGGGTATCGATCGCTTGGGCTATAAGCATAATTTTACGATTTATACGGGTAATGATCAGGTGGGCTTGGTGAAGCAGATTATTATTCGTAAGGGCGGGGCTCAGGAGAAGCTGGATGCCAATACAGTGATCTCGATGATTTCTAAGGCGAAGAATGCTGGCGGGGATGCGGATTCGATCGATGATCCGTTTATTGCCGATATTGCTCGTGCTTACCAAAATGAGTTGCGGGCGCAGAATGCGGTGGATTTCGATGATTTACTGCTTTTGGCAGAGAAGTTACTCCGTGAGTTCGCCGATGTGCGCGATATTTGTCGGAAGCGCTGGACGCGTATCACGGTGGATGAATTTCAGGATACTAATGGGCTGCAGATGAGGCTGCTCCAGCAGCTGGTGGGTGAGCCTTATCATGTCTGCGTGGTGGGTGATGATGACCAGAGTATCTATGGCTGGCGTGGTGCTGAGGTGGCAAATATCCTGCAGTTTGAGAAATTTTTCCCTAATCCTCAGGTGATTCGCTTGGAGGATAATTACCGTAGTTCGGAGTCGATTATTTATACGGCGAACTCGCTGATCGTGCATAATGTAGGCCGCCGTGAGAAGCAGCTACGCGCGGTGAAGCCGACAGGTGCTCCTGTGCGCATTATTGCGATGCCGGGGGATGAGGAGGAGGCGGAGTTTATTGCTAATGAGATTATTGATCTTCACCGTGTGGAGAAGATTCCTTTGGAGGATATTTCTATTCTCTTTCGCACGAATTCGCAGTGCCGTCACTTAGAGATGGCACTTCGTGAGCAGGAGATCCCTTACCGAATGATCGGGGCGCAGAGTTTCTATGATAAGCGTGAGGTGCGCGATGTGCTGGCTTACTTGCAGGTGCTGGCTAATCCTGATGCGGATGTGCCATTGCTGCGCATTATGAATGCTCCACCGCGTGGTATCGGGCAGGCTGCGGCTATTCTCCTTACGGATACTTCACGTGAGCGCGGGGGTAGTGTCTGGGAGGCGATGGGTGTGCCTAATGAGGCGCTGTCTTCTCGTGCGAGTAATTCGATCACGGCCTTTACTGAGGTGCTGATGAAGTATCGTGAGCGGATGAATTCAGGTCTGGAGCCTATGGGCACGGTGATGCTGGAGATGCTCGAGGAGATTGATTTCATCGAGTGGGTGAAGCGGAGTTGTAAAAATGAGGGCGAGCAGGATATGCGTCGCAGTAATATCGATGATGTGATCGGTGATCTCAATGCAGCTTCTAAGAAGGGTAATAGTCTTCAGAAGTTCCTCGATCTCTCTGCCTTGGCGCGTGATCGTGAGCAGGATAATGATATCGAGAAGCAGCGTGGTGTTACCTTGATCACGCTGCATGCGTCTAAGGGGATGGAGTATCCTATTGTGTATCTAGTGGGCTTGGAGGAGGGGATTCTTCCTCATAAGCGTAGTATTGAGGAGGGGACTCGCGATGAGGAGCGCCGTCTGCTCTATGTGGGACTTACCCGTGCGCAGGATCGCTGCAGCATGACGTGGTGTGCTACTCGGATGAAGTATGGCCAGAAGCATGCGGGCGAGCTGAGCACCTTCGTGCAGGAGCTCGATGATAAGTATGTGGAGATGCTCGACTATGATGACATCATGGGTGAGGAGGCGACTGAGGAGGAGCTTACGAGTTTCTTCGCAGGGCTGCGAGGGGAGTAGTTAGTCGTGACGGTGGATTTTAGGCATTTATCATCTTGCCACGGGGCTGGTTGCTTTGCGATAGTGGAGTAATGCCAGTGCAGGGATCTATTGAGAAATATCGAGTGAAGGATGCGAAGTCTTTTAATCTTAAGGATTATTCGACGAATGATAAGTCGCTTTTTCTAGAAGGTGGGAAGGATGAGCATGAGCCTTATCTTGAGGAGCTGACCCTTGAGCTGAAGGAGCTGCAGAATCGTCTCTATGCGGAGAATAAGCACCGCGTTCTCGTCGTTATTCAGGCGATGGATACAGGTGGTAAAGACGGCACGGTGAAGAGTGT
>JALZUH010000161.1 GCA_023301645.1 Akkermansiaceae bacterium | reverse complement strand
TATTGAGACCCTGCTTGATTCTGGCTAGGATACCATCCACTAGCTGAAACTCCAAATCCCATGCCAAGAAACACCATTCGCTTAGGTATTTTCGCATTGCTAGGAGCGGCCTTACTGAGGCTTTGGAACTGAGGCAAGATCAACCCTCCAGCGAGAGAAGCTTGGATGAATTTTCTACGTGAGAATCTAGACATAATAATTAATTTTTTGTTCTAAAGTAAGGTGATGCGCAAACTCGAAATGTCAACTCAGCCAGCTTAAATCCACGAGCACGTGAATCATCAATGATTTTATCAATTTGCCCCCTATCGGTAAAACCAACTGGACGGCCAAGCGTATAACTCATCAGAGCTGAGACGTAGCTACGTGCGATTTTCTCATCCTCTTTAGCCAATAGGTTGGCTAGCTGTTCGTAGGATTTAAACGTCTTACCATTAGGAAGCTGTCCAGTCGTATCGATGTGGATCTCTCCCTTTTTGTTTACTGCATGCTGGTTTTCAAACCTCTGCATACGTCCCATCGGTCCAAATAACTCCATACCAAATCCCAGGGGATCAATGCGGGCGTGACAGGTGGCACACTGAGCTGTGGTAGAATGGTGAGCTAAAAGTGTCCTCAAAGGAGCGCTACTATCTTCAGAATCCTCCACTTCAGGAACATTAGCAGGTGCAGGTGGTGGCGGACGGTTGAGTATCTTCCTTAAAATATACACCCCTCTTTCTACAGGTGAGTTCCGCGAACCAGTAGAGGTAAAGACCTGCACAGCACCCTTACCAAGAAGACCACCGCGGGCAAGGTTAGCACCTTTAAGCTTCACTTTCTGGAAGCCCTTCTTCTTACGTGGGTAATCCAGCTTATAATACTTAGCCAATAACGGATCAACCATGGTGAAGTCTGATACCGCAATTTTGCTCGCTGGCTCGTTATTTTTGATGAGCTCCTTCAGGAACTCGCGAACCTCATTGCGCATACTCACTTTCAGATCACCGTATTTTTTGGCCACCTCTGGAAAACGGTCACCATCGACCACAACGAGATCCAAACGATCTAGCTCCAGCCACTGATCTACAAAAGATGCATAAAATCGCTCAGATTTCTTATCGTTAAGCATTCTAAGAACCTGCTCCACGAAGTTTTTCTGGATAAGCAATTGCTTGCGCGACGCCAATTCAACTAATTCAGCATCTGGACTAGCTGACCCCCACATCAATAAAGCCATCCGATTGGCGATCTCCAACTGATCAAGATCTTGGCGCTTTTCCACCACATAAATAAAATTAGGCGATGACAGAGCTACTACCAGCGGATCATTAATAGATGACCAGAAATCAAGCCCTCTACTACGCCCCGCCTTGAAAATATTCTCCATATCACTGACCAATGAGATCGATGACGGCTTTCCTTTGTAGAGCGTTTTTACAAATCGCTCAAACATTGGGCGCGCCAACTTGTCAGCCTTACCATTCGAAAATGCAGCCTTATTTTGAGATGCTAGCTGGCCAAAAATCAACTTCACGGGCTTGGGCACAGATCCCTTTGAAGACATCGAGGCTACTAGACGTCTAGACATGTCCTCTGCCGAGGCCATGTATCCCAGAAGCTGAGTGGGTGTTACCACTAGCTCCTTACGAAAGGTGTCAAAGCCAAAATCACCTGGATCTACAGGTAATAAGTTCTCATTAGGCCTAATACCTAAACGATCGTAAACCGTATTAACATACTCACGACGATTCATACGGCGCATCTTACCATTACCGCTTTTGACAATCACATCGCGGGCGTTCGATGTCGTCGTGTAGAGAGGCTCCAAGATAGCTACAAGTTCCTCGCGCGTTGGCTGAGGTTCTTCTGGAGGTGGCATTTCTCCAGTATTAATAAGGTCGAGCATTTCCTGCCAATGTTCAGCATCAGCAGCGGAGTTAATAGTGCCCCCCAAGGTATCAATACGAAAATCCCCCTTTTGCTTATCGGGCCCATGGCAGCTAATGCAGTGCTTGTCTAAAAAGGGCTTTACGACATCATAACCCTCCACATCTAAGCCTGCTATTGCAGATGAGCTTGTGAGAATCACACCTAGCAGCGCGCCGGCAAAAACATGGCTAATCTTTCGAGCAGGAAGCATATCAATCAAATTATCGAACATCAGAGTATAGCAGAATATAACTCTTATCTAAAAATACTATCACAAAATAAGATTCTATAAGTATTTCACTAACAAATTCCCTGTAACGAAGATGGCAAGAGATACAGAACCACCTGCTGGATTTTCAGCTCGAACACGCCTTTGTGAATACATCATTCAACGCACAAAGCAGCAGAAGAACCTATGCCCTTCGCTGCCTCATACCGATATTTGCACTCACTAGAAGCCTCCAGTAATGCCGAAACAAAGGCTAACCGTTGAGCAGCCAGCCACACAGCTACTCGTCTAATGATCAACTATGATTCCTCATCTAAGCCAACCACTCTGTAGCCGCCTTTTAGCTTATAGTAGATGATGATCAGAAGAAACGCTCCCGCCATAATCAACGGTAAGACAGCCGCTACTCGCAGAGAGCTTTGACTCGTCTTTGCCAAGGTGCCATCCAAGACAGCTACACGTGTATCATCTATCTCTGGCAACTTCTTGAATTCTGCGGCATTAATCGAGTCATAACCATAACCAAAGAATGTCTTCTTCTCGAAAATCGCAATCTCCTTCGGCTCTTCTGGATTAGATGCATCTGTGAACGTGCGATTCTGGCTCTTCACCAGCTCAACGAGCCCAGGCTCATTCTCTACAATCGACTTCGTGCTGTAGTTATCCTTTACCGCTCCTAAGAAAGGAAATCCGAATATACCTACTGTAAGCAGGCCCATAGCAGAGACAGTGTTCAGCGTCACCGCACCACCGCGAGGGAACTGCTCCGAAACAAAACCTAAAACGGTCGGCCAGTAGAATGTCTGCCCTACTGCATAGAGGGTAAAGGCTCCAAAGATAGCCCAGCCAGAGGTAACAGATAACGCAAATAGCCCGATAATAGAAAACACTGAACTCACGAGAAGCAGCTGAGGCGAATTTAACCAACGTAATGGAATACCTGCAAAAAATCGTAGCCCCATCATAATAGCAGCTGAAAACACAACTGCCCACGCTGCCAACTTCGAGCCCATGATCGGCTCCATCAAAGAACGAATCCAGCCATCTGTAGCAATTTCAGCAGCAGCGAGAGGAATCATAATCAAACACAGCACAAAGAAAAGAATCTTGCCCCATGACTTCAGCAGTAACCCCGCGATCAAGCCTAACAAGGCACCTATTCCCATGCAAATCTGCAACTTGTAAGCACCCATCGCAATACCTAGCTGGGTGCTAAGCTCATAAATAATAAATGTAGAGGCAAGGGCAACACCCAAACCGCCGAACTCCTTAAGCATGTCCCTATAGCCAACACCAGCCTCGACCCGCTCATCCACAGGGAAGCGCTTGCACATGAAAAACAGAACTCCGTAGGCAAATACAGGAGCTAGCATGAACCAGAAAATCCACTTAGAATCCTCCCACTTCAATCCACTATCAGTGCCTACAAGAAGGATGTAAGCCGTGCCGCCAAATACGATACCCGCCGGCCAAGACGCATGCAGAATATTGAGCCACTTACTCTTTTCCTCTCGGTAAATCGATGCGCAGAGCGGATTAATAACAGCCTCGACAATACCATGTCCGAGTCCCGCGCAAATGCAGGCCCACCACATGGCATCGTAATCCTTAGCTGAAATAGTCAGCACCACAGATATTGACTGAAGGAGAAAGGCGCAAAACATCGAGACCTTATATCCAATCTTATCAAGAAGTAGGCTAAACAAGATCATCGTCACCGCAATAGGCCATAATGCAGCACCGGTAAGCGAGCCCACATCTGAGGCTGTCAGCTGAAAGGTATCCTCCCACATCGTTGGGATCATGGTGCGAAAAACAAAGCCTGTAGCAGCAGCTAATAGGCCTAGGAAACTAGCCCAAAATAACAGTCCTTTTTCCTTCTCGGATAATATAATCGTGCTCATTCCGAGGTAATTATCAATTTGCTATAGAAATAGCAACACCGCAGACAATAAATCTTAAGATTTCTCATAATTAGGGTGAGTCGTCATCGTTTCTAGCTCCCCGATTCACAGCGACCGCTCACACAGCCAGCTTCCTAATTACATAGACGACATCACGGGCTAAGTGCTCGTGAGCCCACTCCGACTGGAGCGAGCTTAGATCCGTTCATAAAAGCTATACTTAACCTGCTTCTGACTCTAACTTTTTCAATCCTCGCCAAGCTGCAATTGCCTCAATAATCATCCAGATTTCAAGAGCGATCGAAGCGGCTCCAATCGAGACCAAAAGCCAATTGCCCTGCTCTATCCAGCTCTGCGAGGAACCCAGTGCCTGATAAAAAATCTGATAAGACATCGCCCAAGCTGGTAGAACTAGCATAAACATAGCTGGCGCTACCACAAACCATAGAGGCATTCTCTGGCGCTTCATCCAGAAAATAATCACCAAAAAGGCCAAGCCGCCAAGCAGCTGATTAGTCGCACCAAAGAGCGGCCATAAGATCATCCCACCCGTCCCTGCGGGCTTACCCTCGGCAGCGGGCAATGAGGCCATCCACCAAGCAATAGCAATGGCAAAGATCGTTGCTCCATGCTTATTGACCAACCACGAAAGCGGATTCCCGCTCAGCTTCACCTCCTGATCATTCTTCCCCATGAGACTCACCGCTAGCTCCTGAACAACATACCTTTGTAGACGACAAGCTGTGTCTAGTGTCGTGGCTGCAAAGGACGCAACAAAAACACCCATAAGAGCCGTTGAAAAAGCGCTAGAAATACCCAGTGCTTTTAGGAAATTGGCAGAACCGTCCACAAAAGCCCCCACCTTAGCACCCAATCCACTCATCGAACCCCAGCCCGTGTAGCGAGCATCCCAAGCATCACTTCCTAGAAGCACGCTGCCTTGACCATCACCAATACCTAACCCCAATCCCGCTACACATGCCAAGATCACAAGCACTGCCAAAAAGCCCTCCATGAGCATCGAGCCAAAACCCACGAAACGCGCATCCGTTTCACAGCGAAGCTGCTTAGAGGAGGTGCCCGAGGACACCAGGCAGTGGAAACCTGAGATCGCTCCACATGCAATGGTAATAAAGAGAAAGGGAAATATCATCGGCAGCTGCTTCAGCCCCATCGCAGGCTCTAGCTTCGGCGCTACAATTTCTAAGGCAGGACGCACGCCGTCGACAGCAGCTCCACCGAAAATCCCTGCTGCCACTAAGCCCACAAGAATCAAAGCCAATGCACTGATTAATTGTAGCGAGTTAATATAGTCACGGGGCTGAAGCAATGCCCAAACAGGTAGCACTGAGGCAGCATAAGAGTAGACTAACAGCACTGAAACCCAAGTCATCAAAGGCCAGTTTTTCAAATAATCATTCGCCTGAGCAAGCCAGCCAGTATCGCCATAAAGCACGGATAGATACATCAGTAATAGAGAAACAACTGAGGCGATCATGATATTACCACCACGGCGGTGAATAAAGAAGCCAATCAACACTGCCAACGGTATCTGAATCAAGCATGGCATAATCGACTGTGAATATGCCTTAAATACAGCTGCAATGACTAAGCCGAAAATGGCTAACACGATGGTAAGAGCCATAAAGAGAATCAGTAAAAACAGCACTCTCACTCGTGGCGAGATCACCCGTCCTGCAATATCACCTACCGTCTGTCCCTTATTTCTCATCGAAACAATCAGTGAACCGAAGTCATGAACTGCACCAATAAAGACCGACCCTACTAGCACCCAGATCAAAGCAGGCACCCAGCCCCACATCACCGCTAAGGCTGGGCCGACAATAGGGCCGGTGCCAGCAATGGAGGTAAAATGATGACCAAAAACCACCCCCTTACTCGTAGGAACATAGTCATTACCATCCTCCAAAGCCACAGAAGGTGCCTCAGCCTCATCGTTAAGCTTAAAGATTTTATGACCTAGCCATTTACCATAAGTATTATAAGCAACTATATAGAAAATAAATGCTCCAACTGCTATAAGTAATGTTGTCATAGTCACAAAGAATTAACTAAACTAATTAATAAGTTCAACCATGAACCTCAATAGAGTCCTACTACAAAAAAGACAGCTATAAGACTCTTTCATACTGAGCTGACTCGATGATTATTAACCCGACCTCGAACTAGTCATTGCAAAGATTCGCCATTGAGCAATAATGACCCTCGTTATGGCAGAATGGTTTTATGTAAAAGAGAATGCTCAACACGGTCCGACTTCTGAGTTGGAACTGCGCAACCTTATTTCCAGTGGGGCAATCCAACCAGAGACCGTCATCTGGCGTGAAGGGATGACTAACTGGGTCCCCATCAAAGAAACCCCAGAGCTCAACATGAGAGCTAACACCACTGACCTCTACCAATCTCCGCAGGCAGGTATGGCAGCCCCTCTATCCGCTCAACCACAGACTGACACACTCGCAATCGTAAGTCTCGTCCTCGGAATATTAGGCCTTCTTGCTAGCTGCTTCTATATTGGAGCTATTTTGGGCATACCAGCTGTCATTTGCGGTCACCTCTCACTTAAAAACATCAATAACAGCCCTGTAGCAATCTCGGGTAAAGGTTCAGCAATCGCTGGACTCATCACAGGCTACTTAGCTACTGTTACAACACTTTGCGTAGTGGCAGTTATTACCTTCGCTCTGAGTAAGGTCGGCACGCATGCCACCACCCCCTAACACATTGATCTAGAGCATCATCCACAAGAAAACCTCTTTATGTGCGTGACAAAGCCACCATTTTCACTATCATTTATTTAATTAGTATTTTAAAACGATGATCAAACACTCCTTAAAAGCCCTCATCGCTGTAGCATCAATAGCTTCAGCGTCTAATCTATTTGCAGAAAGCGCCAAATGCCTCGACCTAGCAAACTCAGTTAAGATCATTGTGGCAGAGGATCAATCCAACGTTCTAGCTCACGTAGCTTCATTCATCGGAGAAAGTGAATCTTGCGCGTGTGAGATCGTCAAAGCTGCAATCGTAGCATCTGACGCATCAGCCCAGCTCGTAGGAGACATTACTGAAACCGCTATTCTCACAGCTCCTAGCAAAATGCGCATCATCGGACAGTGCGCTGTAGCAGTAGCTCCAGACGCATTTGATGAAGTTCAAGCTGTAGTCTACAAATACAGCAGCAATGCTACAACACAAACAGCAGCGGCAGACAGTTCATACGCGTCATATGATAACACTTATGAAGCTTCTGATTACAGTTCTAAAGGTGGCTCAGGTGAGAAAGGTGGCTCAGGTGAAAAAGGCGACGCGGTTGCAGCGGACCCTTCATTCGGGAATAATGCTCCATTCCGCCAGAACCCACTTAACCTCATAGGCAACAACGGCCTAGCAGGCAATGGCGGCGGCGCAGCAGGGGGCCCTTCAGCTATCACAGGCATCATCGACCCTATTCAAATTCAGGTTCCTAGTATCGACCCTATCCCAGTAGATATCCCTGTAACACCTCCACCTGTAGCTACTCCATAGTCAAACGAGACAAGCTACACATCATTTTCAAATGCCATGGATCTCTACAGAGACCATGGCATTTTTTATGTTTATCTTCTGGCGACTGCACTAACTCAGGCTTCTAAAACCACACAGCCGATCATACTGTTTAATCAGTCGCGCAATAGCTCCTGCTAACAATACTATGAGAAAGCACCAGCTCTGGCCACTGCTCCTACCATTTAGCTTCATCCTATTGGCAGCTATATTTTCCCCCCTCAATGGGTGGATGAAGTCTCATGGTTTTGAGTGCATGTTAAGAAAAGCAACGGGACTCTACTGTGCAGGCTGTGGTGGCACTCGTTGCGCTAAAAGCATGCTCATCGGTGACCTACAATCAGCGATGAGCCATAATGCCTTCATCACCATTGGCTTTTTCATCTTTATAGCAGTATCCACCTATCTCATTATACGTGTCACTGTATTAGGGCTAGCAGCCCCCAAGATAGGTAAAGACGCGCCTTGGTGGATTGGCGCAGGCATCACAGCAATCGTTATCTTCACTATCATGAGGAATTTGCCCTCATCACCATGGAGCTACCTAGCACCATAGATCCACCATAGCGCCTATAGTAGAAAACCTACCTAGACGCCACGATCTCAAGGACGAATCCCTTAAGATACTCTGTCTCAGGAATCGCTGGAATCACGGGATGATCTAGCCTCTGTCCATGACTAGCAACCATTCTAAGTGTCCTCTTAGCATCAACTGAGGCATCAATAATATTTTCTAAAAACAGCTGACGAGTCGCATGGTGGGAGCAGCAGTATGTAGCTAAGATCCCATCACGAGCCAGTAGCTTGATACCGCGAAGGTGAATTTCCTTATAACCGCGCATAGCATTCATCAGGGTTTTTTTATTTTTTGTGAATGAAGGAGGATCAAGAATCACAATATCGTATTCTTCCTCGCAGTGCTTCAGAAAATCAAAGGCGTTATGCTTAACTGCATTAATCTCTACTCCATTAAGCTCAGCATTTCGAAGTGTCGCTTCAATGGCGACTTCTGAAGAATCTACAGCGGTGACACTCGCCGCACCTGCCTTAGCACAGGCAAGGGCAAAGCCACCTTGATTACAAAAGCAATCAAGCACACGCTTGCCCTTTGCCATCTTGGCAATGGCTGCATGTGCGTCGAGCTGATCGAGGTAGAGGCCCGTCTTCTGACCATCCATGAGATCAATCTCAAACTTCACCCCACCCTCAGCTGTAGGTGCTTCGACAATAAATGGCGCTGGCTTCTCACCATGCATCATCACAATCTCCTGCTCGATACCCTCAGCCGCTAGCATCGGCGAATCATTCCTTAAGATAATCGACTCAGGACTAATCGCTAAAATCAGAGCATCAGCAATAAGCTGGCGATTCAAATACATCGCCAATGTTAATGTTTGTAAAACAACATGGTCACCATAGCGATCAACGACGACACCAGGAAGCCCATCGGACTCACTCCAAATCATTCTACACAATCGCAAATCTACACCTGACCGCTCTCTCATAGCGATAGCTTGGGCAATGCGCCTATCAAAAAACTCCTTCTCCAGCTTCTGCTTACGTCGAGAAATTCTACGTGCTACAATCTGGGAATTGGGATTATAAATCGCAGTCCCCATCGGTCTATCTCGATAATCCTTAAGTGAAATGACATCACCTGGCTGAGGATCACCAAAGGTCTTACGCACTTCTGTGGCGTAGACCCAATCGTGTCCATGAAAAATACGAGCGCGTGGTTTGACAATAATTCCTGGCATGCTGACACCTATCAACCATGAACCCGCCCCATAAGCAAGCTTGCAGCCACGATGGATATCTGACAAATTTAACCAAGTAGCAGAGATCAAGTATCCACGGCCTCAATGCGTCACCTAGCACACTCGCTAACATCCTGAAAATCAGCCCAGCGGCGCGCCTCTCCATTAACTTAGCAATGCTCTAACTCAGACAGTTTTTCTCTTTCTCACTCATACTCACACTTTTTATGAATCGCCTTTTTCTCATCGACGGCATGGCCATTGTCTACCGTGCCCACTTTGCCTTCTTCCGTAACCCCATCCTCACCAGCAGTGGTCTAAACACCTCTGCTGTATATGGATTCCTTAACACCCTCCTCGACATCATCGATAATCAAGGAGCCACCCACCTGGGTGTCGCCTTCGATACTTCGGCCCCGACCACTCGCCACAAGCTCTATCCTGAGTATAAGGCGCAGCGAGACGCCATGCCCGAGGAATTAGCCATTGCTATCCCCTATGTGAAGCGCCTCTGTCAATCACTCGCCATCCCCGTCATCGAACTCGATGGCTACGAGGCCGATGACATCATAGGAACACTAGCTCACAAGGCTGACTTAGAAGGAGGCATTCACACCTACATGGTCACGCCTGATAAGGACTTCGCCCAGCTGGTGAGTCCCACTACCACCATGTGGAAACCTGGCCGTAAGGGTAGTGAAAAAGAACTTCTCGACGTCGAAGCTATCCTTAAAAACTGGGAAATCGAGCACCCCTCCCAAGTCATCGATATTCTTGGTCTCTGGGGAGACGCCTCCGATAACATCCCTGGCGTGCCAGGCATTGGGGAGAAAAATGCAAAAAAACTCGTAGCTCAATTTGGTTCCGTAGAAAAACTCATCGAGTCAGCCGATCAGCTGAAAGGTAAACAGAAGGAGAATGTCACCAACTTTGCCCAGCAAGCACTCCTTTCCAAAGAACTCGCCACTATCATTATCGACGTTCCTATTGAGACCTCGTGGCAGGACTTCGCCATTGAAGGCCGTAATGATGAGGAAGTAAAAGCGCTCCTCACCGAGCTAGAATTTAACGCCATAGGTAAACGCCTCTACGGCGCTGACTTCGCTGCGGGCCGCGGCCACGAAGGTGCAACTACTGGCTCCAACTCCACCAAAGCCGATACCACTTCTGAGCAGCAAGAGTTAGTAGCCAGCTCACTAAAAACCATTACCGACGTGGCACACAACTACCATGTCGTAGATAATGCCAATGCACTAGACGAACTCACTCAGAAGCTCTTACTCGCCCCCACCTTCTGCTTTGACCTAGAGACCACATCCCTAGACCCCAGAAGCTGTGAAATTCTCGGTATCGCCTTTGCTACCGAGCCCCATGAAGCCTACTTCATCCACACTGGCGTAGCTAGCAGCCTCAGCACCCAGATGGTGCTGGATAAACTAAGCTCAGTATTCCAGTCCAGCACCCAGAAAATAGGTCACAATCTAAAATTCGACCTCTCCGTGCTTCTTGCCCATCAATGCGAAGTCAGCGGTCCGTTTTTTGACACCATGCTAGCACACACGCTGACCTATCCAGATCAGCGCCATAGTATGGACTACGTATCAGAAGCTCTCCTCGGCTACAGCCCAGTGAAAATAACTGACCTTGCTCAGAAAGCGGTCGAACCAGAAGCAGACCTTTTCGGCCTCGATACCGAAAACGCAGAAACAGCACCCGCTAAAAAAGCCAAGAAAAAGGGCAAGGGCCAAGACATCAACATGGCGATGATCCCAGTGGACGATCTCGCAGAATATGCAGCTGAGGACGCTGATATAACGCTACAAATAGCCGCTATATTAAAACCCCAGCTAGACAAGTCAGGTCAAAGTGCCATCTATGACGACATCGAGGCTCCACTCATCAACGTTCTCACCAAAATCGAAAACGAAGGCATCTCCCTCAATGTTCTCGCACTCAAGGAAATTGGTGACGGCCTAGAACAGCAAATTAGCAGTCTACACTCAGAAATCACCATAGCGGCAGGGCGTGAGTTTAATCTCAATTCTCCGAAACAACTCGGTGAAATTCTCTTTGGAGAAATGGCTCTCGTAGAAAAGCCTAAAAAAACTAAAACAGGCCAATATAAAACTGATGAGCAAACACTCTCTGCACTCGCAGGAAAACACCCCATCATATCATCCATCATCCAATACCGAGAATCTACCAAACTAAAATCCACCTACGTAGACGCCCTCCCCACCCACGTATCTAAGCGCACTGGGCGTGTCCACACGCACTTCCACCAGCTGATGACATCCACAGGAAGACTAGCCTCCAGTGATCCTAATTTACAAAATATTCCTGTGCGCTCAAAAGCAGGTAGGGAAATCAGAAAGGCCTTCGTGCCTCGTGATAAAGATCACACTCTGCTCGCAGCTGACTATTCACAAGTCGAGCTACGCATTATGGCCGCACTGTCAGGCGACGAAGCCATGATCGAGGCGATCAAGCAAGACCTTGATATTCACTCAGCCACAGCAGCCAGAGTCTACGGTGTCAGGATTGACGATGTGACACCTGAAATGCGCCGTAATGCCAAAATGGTAAACTTCGGCATCATCTATGGTATCTCAGCATTCGGCCTTTCCCAACGACTCGACATCCCGCGCGGCGAAGCATCCGAAATCATCAATAACTATTTCGAACAATACCCAGGTGTAAAAAACTACATGGAAACCACCATCGCAAATGCGACCCAAAACGGCTACGTAGAAACAATTACAGGGAGAAAGTGCTATGTGCGCAACATAGACTCGAAAAATGGAGCTGTCCGCAGTGGCGCAGAGAGAGCTGCTATCAACGCACCCGTGCAAGGCTCAGCAGCCGACTTGATCAAGCTCGCCATGATTAACATGCGCAAGATGCTCGATGAAGAACAATGCCGATCCAAAATGCTACTTCAGGTCCACGATGAACTACTCTTTGACCTCCACATAGAGGAAAAAGAATCATTGATACCTAAGATCATCACCACCATGGAGAACGCCATGATCATCCCTCACGGCATCCATTGCAAAGTGGACACCGGCACAGGTGCTAACTGGCTAGAAGCACACTAGTCAATCGCACGTAGTGGGGTGGCTGAAATTTAAGAGCTCTAAAATAACACCTAAGGTTTCAGGCATATAAAGGCCTTTTGTTGAAATAAGTTATCTTTGGCAGACTATCTTTTCCTGCAAGGAATGAATGCAACGAAATAAGAGCCGTAAAGATTATCAATGCAGGCTCAGGAGCAGATATACTATCAAGGAGCTCAATTCCATTAACGCTCATCACGATGCTGACTGGTAACACCGGATACGATGTTGTATGAGCTACGTTCCGCCAAGACAAAGTCAGTCCCCCCTCTATGACCTTCTCGAAACCTCTATATTGCCCAAGATTCCCTCCTGCTGAATGGAGAACTGATTCATCTTCATCAGCTCTAGCACAGCCAGAAAGGTGACGATCATCTCCGTCTTCGAGGTAGCATCATCAAAAAGACTAACAAACTGGATGCTCTTACCAGGTTCTAATAATGATAGTAGCCCTTCGATCTTATCGGCAACGGTGAACTGATCATCGACAATCTCACCGAGGTCAGTCTCTTCTTCAAAACGTTTAAGGACATTCTGAAACGCCTGAATGAGATCAAAGATATTAACATCAGGAAGAGGCTCGACGAAGTCCATCTCTGCTTGCTCTAGCTTCTCTACTGCATGGGCGAAATAATCCTCTTGCTCCGTTTCCTTCATCGAGAGGAAGCCGGCAGCGTCTTTGAACTTCTTATACTCGATAAGCTGACGAATGAGCTCCCAGCGAGGGTCATCTTCCTCCATATCTTCTTCGGGAGGCTGCACTGACTTTGGTAGCAGTGTCCGACTCTTGATATACATCAAGTTTGCCGCCATCACGATAAACTCAGAGGCTAGATCAATATTGAGCATTTTAAACGTATCCATATACGTCAAATACTGCTTGGTGATCCGCTCAATGGAGATGGTGTGGATATCCAGCTCGTCTTTCTTAATCAAGTAGAGCAACAGGTCAAGAGGACCTTCAAAAATGTCCAATCGGACTTTGTAACTTTCTGATTCCACTTGCCAATAGCAGTAGGTCACCACAGCTGTGATGACCAGTGAATTATACCTAAGAGGCTTACCCTACGCCACCGTATTACACGCAAGAGGCTACAAAAGGTTCATTGGGAAACCACGCTCTCTACGTTATGGCTTTTGCTATATAGAGGAACTATTTAGCCATACCGTAGATTGAGAATGAGTAGCTTAGTAACGGCGATACCCGCGCTTCCTTGAGTAGTTACTGTGCTTACGATAGTTATTGTTATTACCTGCAGCGTAAGCGATGGTTCCCACTACCGCAGCACCGACAATAGCCGCAGCTGGGTCAACGGTCTGAATGGGGCGGCCTGCTGCGTCAAAGCTCTGCACACAATTTGAAAAAACAAGTGCTGATAATGTAGCCGCTACGAATAACTTAATTGATGTTTTATGGTGTCTCATACCTTATATGACCCATCTCGCTGGCATTTTATTCATAAAAATCTATTTTTTACTCATCAATCGATTTTTAGAGATAGAGTGCTTTAACCATATCAAGACACTTCGCTTGTGGCAGTGGGCTTAGCTCCATCTGGTTCATAATGTAGGCAAATGATAAGCCACTCTCAGGATCACCAAAGGCATGGCTACCGCCAGCACCGGGATGACCAAAGGCGCGGCGCGACATTCCGTAATGATGTCGCATTTTCCTACCGAATCCATCTAGCGGATCGAGCTGGAAGCCACACGAATAGGCTGTCGGTGCCATTAATACCATATCCTCACCACTTGCACGAATGGCCATCATCCACCCCATTACCTGTGGCGAGAAGAACTCAATAGAGCCACAAGCAGCTTGGTAAAACTTCGCAACTGCAGAAGCAGTGCCAATCCCCCCCATAGAAGTGAGCCCCGATTGCCATGCTCGTGGCTCATTCATTTCACGCACGGAGTGCAGCCCACGCGGTGATGAAAAGGCGCGCTTCACCAGTGAATTAGGGGTATTGAGTGCTCGGTAAAAGCCAGTCTCCAGATCAGACTTATCCTGCTTACCTGGATAAATGGAAGCCACTCGCGAAAACTCCGCTTCTGGGAGACCTATCCACGCTTCTAAGTTCAGCGGGTCTGCGATTTTTTCTCTCCAGACATCACCTAAAGAGCGTCCTGTAAGCTTACGCACAATCTCATCTTGAATAAATCCTAGCACACGCGGGTGATAGCCGTGACTACTGACTTCATCATTGATTGGCCAGTTGGGCGACTGGTTTTCCACTGCCGCGATCACTTCATCATGATCCCACACAGATGCCTTACTATCGAGAGCAGCTAGCGCTAAGCGATGTGACATGAGTTGACCAAATGTGCCGCTTTGGATCGGAAACTTCTCCCATATTTTACATACGCGATCCTCTGGAGTGAGACCGTGCTCCTCCATCACCAGCAGCATCGTTGCGGCCGCCAGCCCCTTGGTAGTCGAGTAAAATGGCACGATGGTATCACTTGTCCACGGCCTCTCTTTTTCACGCTCGCACCATCCGCGGGCTAAAGAAATGAGCTCTACACCATGTTGCCAAACACTCACTGAGGCACCTAGCTCTCCTCGTTCAGCAAAGTTTTTTTCAAAGGCTTTTTCCAATTCGTTAAGATTCACGGATGTTTCATAACTAAAAACTTCAAATTTCACACTGCAAACTTCACACTCATGTCATGCCCGCATGTAACCGCCCCACATCGCCCTCTGAATTTATGCCCGATGACTTCTTCCGTCGCTACAGTAACGAAGAAATATTTGGTAATGATCATCCCCTCGAAATCGACATGGGCTGCGGTGACGGCTCATTTCTCCTCGATATGGCAGAGCACTACCCTGAGAGGAACTTCCTAGGCGTAGAGAGACTACTCGGACGTATTAGAGGTGTTTGTAAGGGTATCCAAGAGCGAGGACTCACCAATGTCAAAGTGCTCCGACTTGAGAGCCAATACACACTCGAGTATCTGCTTCAGC
The DNA here is from genome assembly GCA_023301645.1 of Akkermansiaceae bacterium. Taxonomy (GTDB): domain Bacteria; phylum Verrucomicrobiota; class Verrucomicrobiia; order Verrucomicrobiales; family Akkermansiaceae; genus Oceaniferula. The sequence continues at coordinate 2,555 of JALZUH010000161.1, read as the reverse complement.
CAAGTTCCGTCTCACGCCTACACCTACTCTGCCCCGATCCATGGCCGAAGGCACGACATCACAAAAATCGCCTCGTTCAGCAGGAGTTTCTACAAATTTTGCAACAATCACTCACCCCAGATGGAGAGTTCCTCTTCAAAACTGATCACCCAGGATACTTCGAATGGGTCTGCGAGGAAATGGAGCTCTACGCAAAATTCAACCAACTTCCGTGGCCAGCCGCCGCCGAGGAGGGAGGATTCTACTACCCGAAGACCGACTTTCAGCGTCACTGGGAAAAGCAGGGAAAAGAAATCTTCCAGTTACGATACGGACAATAGGCAACAGCCCCATTTCGGCGACGGAGACAGCATTGAGGCTCCTACGCACAAAAAAGCAGCACAACTCAAAAGCTGTGCTGCTTATTCTATAAAAATAGGATATTAGAAGTTACCTGCGTTATCTCTGTTTTTCTTCGCAGAGCCTGTTTTCTGGTCAGGACCCTCAGTGTAGACAGCCACTAGCTTGCCGTTGATTGTTTCACCAGCTTCTTGAGGGTTATCGATAGCACCGTCCAAGTCGTAATCAAAGAAGAGCAAGTATGGGTTTCCCCATGGATCGAATAAACGCGCTTGAGACGCCACCAAGTGCAGCCCATCGAAGTATGAACCCGCTCCACCTTTTGCTTCGTTATACTCGAAGTAAGCTTTTCTCTTGAAGTTAACCTGCTCGTCAAGACCTGTGAGCACGTTCATGATATCACGATGACTTTCAAGTCCGCTAGTGTTGTCTCCACTCGGTGAGCTACCAACGAAAGGTAGATAATTATAGTCATTTTCAAAAGCATTGACGGCAACCTCCACAGCCTTACAGGCGTTAATAGCGCTCACCTTCTTCGCTTTTTCTTTCACCTTGATTATGACAGGTGTCGACACTGCTGCCAAACCGGCTATAATAGCAATAACTACAAGTAACTCCACAAGGGTAAATCCTTTAGACTTTTTGGTATTCATATTCATTTTCTGTTGATTCATCGTATTCATCGATTCGCACCGAGAGGTTCAGTTAATCAAAACACTCAGCAGATTGCAATCATCGAGTTACAGAGCATAATCATTAGTTGGATCACCCTACTAGAAATTCTCAATTTCCGTGAAAAATCATGTTCATTCTCTAATTACAGAATAAGATAGATCTATGAAAAACATCCGTGAGAAAATCATCCAGCTCATCCATTCAGCTGATTACCAGCCTCTTAATAAATCTGAATTCTCACGTAAGCTAGCCGTCAAGCCAAACGAGCGCGCAACACTTCGAGCAGAGCTACTCAGACTGGAAGGTCGAGGCGAAATCGTGCGAGGCAAAAAAGGTCGCTTTGAAGTTCGCACACGTAAGAACAACAGCGCAGACATTACGGATAAATTTAAAGGGAAGAATAAAAAGCAAGCCCAAGCAACGGCCAGAGAAAATCAACAGCCTCAGAGGCCGGGTAAAACGCATGAAAAAAGCCCCGCAAGAAGAGAACGTAGTAAAAGAACAAGAGAAGGAGCGCTGCTCATAGGCACGCTCCGCTTCCAAGCCTCTGGTCACGCATGGTTCTATCCTGATGCAGGAGATCCTAGTAATGAAACTGCAGGTATCGACTTGAAAAAATTCAGCCGCATCTTCGTGCACTCGAGTAAGACATCCACGGCCATGAATGGCGATCGAGTCAATCTTCGCATCGACCGCATTGGCCAGCCTGACTGGACTAAGAACCGACGCGGCAAAAACCAAGCCGCAGCTGGTATGGCCAAGCCTGCTGATGAGGCAGCTGGATATGTAGAAAAAATCATCTCACGCGGCATGGCGCGTATTATTGGCACCTACTTCCGCCACGGGAAATTCGCCCATGTGCAGCCAGATGATGCTAAGATTCCTGACATCAATATCGAACGAGACTCACTCCCTACTCACAAGTCTGACGGCCCTAAGCCGGGACAAGTAGTCGCAGTAGCGCTCACCAAGTGGGATAACCCTAACTCAAAACCCCTCGGAACAGTCACTGAAGTCCTCGGCTGGCCTGACACCCCCGGCATCGACATGCTCGCCATCGTTCACAAGCTCGGACTACGAGATGAATTCCCCGATGAAGTGCTACGTGAGGCCAAGAGCTTCGGCGACCACGTCACCGAAGCAGATACTGCAGATCGCGACGACTGGCGCGATCGTATCGTCATGACCATTGACCCACACGACGCCAAGGACTTCGATGATGCCATCAGTGTGAAAGCCCTGCCCAATGGTGGCTGGGAACTTGCCGTGCACATTGCCGATGTTTCCCACTACGTCAAGCCGGGCAGCGCGCTCAATCACGAAGCCCGTGAGCGTGGTAACTCCACCTACATGGCAGACCGAGTCCTACCCATGATCCCACGTGAGCTCTCCAATCACCTCTGCTCTCTCATGCCAGAGGTCGACCGACTCACCCAGTGCTGCCTGATTAAGATCAACCAGCAAGGGATCGTTCGCTCGGTGAGATTTACCCGTGCGATCATCCACTCAGCCAAGCGCTTCACCTACGAAGAAGCTCAGGA
>JALZUH010000160.1 GCA_023301645.1 Akkermansiaceae bacterium | reverse complement strand
CGTGCTCCAAGGCCATGATCACGCTTATACTCGTGGACAGGTACCAATACGCGATAACACAGGATTCGTGGAAGACTCTTTTCAGACGATCTATGTCACCTCTGTTAGTGGGCCGAAGTATTATGCAATCGCCCCTTAACACATGAACTCATTTATCCCAACGGGATTGGAGATAATAGGGAATGGCGAACTTACGTAGTTTTTCCAAGTGATTAAGGTTGATGGTGACGAGCTTAATTATAAGGCATACATCTCTATAGGTGAGTTATATGGCGAAGCCACGATTACTAAGAATTTTAAAGGTGGTGAGAAATCGATCACTCAAAAAAGACCAGATAGTGAACTGAGAACTTTGGATAATACTCATAAGACAAAGGATTCTCATGGGCTGAAAGTAGTTAAGCCTGCTGACATAAAGTAACATTCTCTACTGAATCTCTAGCGTGCTTCTTGATAAGAAACGCCTAGAGGTAAAGATGGGCGCTTCTGATACGATAGTAGCTTATCGTGTTTTGAGTTGTAGCTGATCGTTTTTTGCGGTGTTATTTAGGCACTATGTTTACTTCCTCTTGTGTATTCCCAGTGAGACGCGTCTCAGCGGTGCTCCTTCTCAGCCTTGTTATTCTGTGCATGTCATGTGCAGATAGATTATTGGCTACGGAGTGGCTTGATGAACGTGTCTATGAGGCTCCTCGTGTGCATGAGGTTTCAGAAAAAAATCAGGGCGAGATTAAAGCAATTTTTTATCAGACGCTTGATTATCTGGGTAAAGAGACGCGAGCATTTGCTTATCTTGGAGTGCCTGAATCGGATGAGCCCGTCCCTGCAATGGTGCTCGTTCATGGCGGTGGTGGTAGAGCCTTTTATGAATGGGTGAAACTATGGAATGATCGAGGTTACGCAGCGATAGCGATGAGCTTGGAAGGGCACATGCCCAGTGTAGATGGAAAAGAGGTGAAGCTTAAACATGATTTCAGCGGGCCTGCACGGGTGGGTAGATTTGGCGATGCGCAAAAACCACTCCCCGAGCAGTGGATGACCCATGCGGTGTCTGATATTATGATCGCGCATTCATTACTGAGGTCTCTACCTAGTGTGGATAATGATCGTATAGGTGTAACGGGGATCTCATGGGGTGGTATCTTAAGTAGCCTGATTTCTGGTGTAGATGACCGTTTCAAATGCGCTATGCCCGTCTATGGAGCAGGATTTCTCTATGAGTCCCATGGGCATTTTAGTAGTGTGAAGGGAGCTGCTCAGAAGTTCTGGGATCCAGCGAATTATTTCGCATCGGGATCAATGCCAACCTTATGGGTCAATAGCGATATCGATGGTCATTTTTCAGTTAATATTACCTCACGGAGTTTTAAAGTGACTCAAGAGCATGCATGGATGACGATTCACCCAGGTATGAAGCATGGGCACTCAGCTGGTTGGGATCCTAAGAGGGTGCCTGAAATATACGCATTTGCAGACCAGATTCTTCTAAAAGATAGCACAGAGCTACCACGTATTACTGAGCAGCCCAGTTCAAGAGCCGTTAAACTGCGTTACCAGTCTTCGTCGTTAATAACTGAGGCAATGGTGTATTATCAGAATGAAAAATTGACCTACAGAAATGTGGAAGGCAAGCATGACCGCCCAGGGGAGTGGATCCCGCTTGCAGCCGAAATAAATGCCCAATTAAAGACCGTAAGTGTGCAGCTGCCAGAGACGGCTCGCAATTATTACGTGAATTTGAAAAATGCTCAGGGCCATATCGCTTCTTCTGTTTTAGTTGAGCTGGCTGAGTGATATCTATGTTTGGTCAGATTTACTAGTTAGTATTGCTCACTATTGGAGGGGACGCTTTGAGGTGAGGTTATTTGTATGCTCATAGAATGAGTGAAATTAGTCCATTGTTGGTGTTGTTATAAGAGTATTTGTTTTTGTTCATTTTTTATTGAACAAAACACTGTTTCTGTTGTCTATGAATGCGAAAGTGTGTGTTGTCTGTATTCCAGATAGTCTAGCTCTCTGTTACTTAATGAGCAAATGAGCCTAAGGTTTTGACTGAATTCCAGTCAATCGACCAAGGGCGGTAGCTTGTAAAGAAGTGGCACTAAGGTTCTCGTGTAGAGAAAAATAAGTGGATTGTTCGGTGTTAACCTTAGTAAGTTTATCATCTTGCTATTATTAATCTTGAATTTTCTTTAAATAGAAAGTAACAAGACGTGCGAACACGTTGAGGAATGCTTTTGCAAAGCTCCAATTTTCACTAAACAACTATTTACCATACGCTGCCGCAAGGTAGGTAACATCAAGTTAGACCATGAACACTTCAGATAATAACATACATCCAGAATTTGCCAGACAAGTGGCTAAGTCAGCCAAGGAGGAGTTATTGGGGCAGAAAGGTGCTGTCATCTGGCTTTGTGGCATGTCGGGTTCTGGCAAATCAACGATTGCCAATGCTGCTGAGAAAGCACTTCACGACGAAGGCCGAATGACGGCTATTTTGGATGGGGATAATTTACGCTCGGGTATCAATGCTAACCTTGGCTTCAGTGATGATGATCGGCGCGAGAATGTGCGTAGAGCCTCTCATATGGCACGAGCGTTTTCTCAGCAGGGGATAGTGACTTTTGTATCTGTTATTACTCCGCGTCATGAGCTTCGTGAGATTGCTAAGGAGGTGATAGGTGATGGCTACTACGAAGTATTCGTCAAAGCCGACTTTGATCTCTGCCAGCAGCGAGATGTCAAAGGCCTCTATGCGAAAGCAGCAGCAGGTGAGATCAAAAACTTCACTGGTCGTGATAGTGCTTTTGAGGAGCCCCTCAACCCTGATCTTGTCATTGATACACACCAGCAATCTATCGAGAATAGTGTGGCTAACTTACTTTCCTTTGTCAGACCTTGCATCGCTAAATAATATCTTTATAAACACTTACATACATTATGTCTAACTACTCATTAAGTCATCTCAAGCAGCTTGAGTCAGAGGCGATTTTCGTTCTTCGAGAAGCAGCAGCTCAGTTTAATAATCCAGCCCTTCTTTTTTCAGGTGGTAAGGACTCCATCGTCATGGCGTATCTCGCATCGAAGGCGTTTTACCCTGCGCGTATTCCTTTCCCTCTAGTCCACGTAGATACTGGTCATAACTTTGATGAGTGTTTGACGTTTCGTGACAAGTTTGTTGAGCAATATAAGGCTCGCTTGGTCGTAGGCAGTGTTCAGCAGTCGATTGATGAAGGGCGTGTGGTCGAGGAGACAGGGGCAAATGCCTCACGTAATGCTCTACAGATTACGACACTACTCGATACCATTGAGCAAAATCAATTCGATGCAGCTGGCGGCGGTGGCCGTCGCGATGAAGAAAAGGCGCGCGCTAAAGAGAGATTTTTCTCACACCGTAATGACTTCGGTGAGTGGCAGCCGCAGAACCAGCGCCCTGAGCTCTGGAATATTTTCAATGGCCGCAAACAACACGGCGAGCACTTCCGATTTTTCCCTATCTCCAACTGGACAGAAATGGACATTTGGCAATACATCAAGTCTGAGGGTATTGAACTTCCAAGCCTTTACTTCGCTCGTGAGCGTGAGGTTGTTTCTCGCGGTGGCACATACCTAGAGGTCAATAATCAAGTGCAGCCACGTGAGGGCGAAAAAGTCGAAACACTGATGACTCGCTTCCGCACCATGGGAGATGCTACGATCACTGGTGCTGTATTATCTGATGCTGATGATTTAGACAAGATCATCGAAGAGGTTGCGGCAGCAAGAGAAACGGAGAGAGGTAATCGTGCGGATGATAAACGCTCGGAAACTTCGATGGAAGACCGCAAGAAGGAGGGTTATTTCTAAGCCGATAAAGCC
>JALZUH010000159.1 GCA_023301645.1 Akkermansiaceae bacterium | reverse complement strand
AAGCTTGGCAACTACTCGAAGACTATCAAGGTGCTTCAGTCCGAGAAGGCTGGCTATGGCAACATGGCTGATCTTAATAAGGATCTAGCATCTAAGAAAATCAAGACAGTCATTCTCATGACTCCTGCTAACCCAGTTTACGATGCAGCAGGATTTGCCGATGCGTCTAAGGGTGCTGAGGTGATTCATCTAGGTCTACGCACCGATGCTACTGCACATGCAGCTACTTGGCACGTGCCAGCTGCGCATTACCTAGAGAGCTGGAGCGATGCTCGCTCATCTGCAGGTGAATACACTGTGGTGCAGCCAATGATTCTGCCACTTTACAATGGTGTTTCTGAAATTGATCTTTTGCTAGCCGCTCTTAATGGTGAGCTCTTCAACTCTGATCTCAATGGTGAGACTACGTCTCCTGCTTACGACGCCGTTCGTGAGACATTTGCGAGCTTCGCTGGTAAGGCTGATAAGAACTGGATGAAGCTTCTTCGTGATGGCTTCTGGAAGGATGCAAGTCTCAAGCAGCTCGCAGTAGCTGGTAAGACAAGTGTTTCAGCAAAGCTTCCTGCAGCACCTTCAGTGGACAACTTCGAGGTGGTATTTGCGACTGACGGCTCTGTGTTTGACGGGCGTTTCTCCAACAATGCTTGGCTCCAAGAGGCTCCAGACCCAGTGACGAAGGTATGCTGGGATAACGTAGCGGTGGTTTCTCCACAGACTGCGAAGGATTTAGGGATTTATGAGAAGATTCTCAAACTTCAGCCGAAGGGTAAAGCCTATGGCTTCGAGGTAGAGAATGGTGGTGTCGATAAGGTGACTGGTGAGGGCAGAGATCATGCCAATCCAGTCGTAAAGGTCACAGTGAATGGTCGTGAGCTTGAGGTGGCCATTATGGTTGGCTTCGGTCATGCTGATCATGTGATTTCGATCTCACTTGGTTATGGTCAGGGCTTTGACGAGCACGATGACTTAGGCCGCGGACCTCTCAATGAGACACACGTGAGCAATGTCAGTGTGAACCGTGGATTTAACGCGTATACTTTACGTTTGGCAGAGACGCCTTACCTCGCCGGTGGCGCGAAGGTGGAAGATCTTAAGAAGAAGTATCCTTTGGCAATGACTCAGGAGCACCATGCGATGTATGATCGCGCGATTGCTCGTGAAGTTTCTACAATGCCTACAGAGGGTAAGCACGGCCACGAAGGCAAGGATTACGCGGATCAGCTCAAGGGCGTGAAGAAGCAGGGTATGGACTCCCATACACCAGAAAACATCTCTCTCTATAAGCAGAAAGGTAGCTCAACATGGCACGATAAGAAGGCGGCTGATAAGCACCTTTGGGACGAGCGCCAGCAGTGGGCAATGACTATTGACCTTAACAACTGTATTGGTTGTAACGCATGTCTTGTAGCGTGTCAGGCTGAGAACAATATCCCAGTAGTGGGTAAAGATCAGGTGGCAATGGGTCGCGAGATGCACTGGATCCGCATGGATCGTTACTTCTCTGCTAAGCCAGTCTACGATAGCCACGGCCATGCCAAAATGGAAGATGACGGCCACGGCCATCAGGTTCAGGTCTTTGACGAGAGCAACCCAGAGATGATTCCTCAGCCAGTAGCATGTCAGCAGTGTGAAAGCGCTCCATGTGAGACAGTTTGCCCAGTGAATGCTACCGTGCATACTGAAGACGGACTTAATGCGATGGCTTACAACCGCTGTATCGGAACTCGTTACTGCGCTAATAACTGCCCGTATAAGGCGCGTCGTTTCAACTTCTTCGACTACAATAAGCGTAACCCACTCGTTGAGAAGAACCTCTATAAGGGGCCTCTCGGTAAGAAGGCAGTCGGTGAAGCTCCAAGTCTACAGCGCAACCCGAACGTCACTGTTCGTATGCGTGGTGTGATGGAAAAGTGCACCTACTGTGTGCAGCGTATTCAGTCAGCTAAGGCGAAGGTGAAGGCAAATCACAAGAAGAAGGCAGTCGCACAAGGTGGCTCTTCAGTGAATGTCATGATTAAGCCAGAGGATTTACGTCCTAAGCTTGATTCTGTCCGCACAGCATGTCAGGACGCTTGTCCGTCTAGCGCGATTACCTTTGGTAACCTCATGGACGGAACGAAGGCTAAGGTGGTTCGCTCACGTAACTCAGAGCGTAACTACGAACTTCTCCATTACATCGGCACACTCCCTCGCACGACTTACCTCGCACGAGTGAAGAACCCGAATCCTGCGATGCCAGATGCTAAGGGCATCGGACGCGCTACAGTGAACATGCACTAAGCGACCAATCTTCATTTTTAACTCTAAATTCTATACTAAAAGATGTCGGATACGACGATAGCCAAAGAACCAAACAAGCCCGTGATTCCAGTAATGGAGCGCGAGAAGCTTATTCTCAATAACCGTTCCTATAACTGGATCACTGAGAGTATTTGCGGGATTATCGAGAAGAAGCAGCCAATGATCTGGTGGATTCTTTTCATTCCTAGCCTTATTATCGCTGCCATCGGTGTGGGCACAGGTCTTTTCTACCTGGTCTCAAGTGGTGTTGGTGTTTGGGGTAATAGTAACCGCACGATGTGGGGTTGGCCTATTGTTAACTTCGTTTTCTGGATTGGTATTGGTCACGCGGGAACGCTGATTTCTGCGATTCTCTTCCTAACCAGGCAGAACTGGCGAACGTCCATTAACCGAGCGGCGGAGGCGATGACTATTTTCGCCGTTTGCTGTGCTGGTATTTACCCGATGTTCCACGTTGGCCGTATCTGGATGGTGTGGTTCTTAGCACCTATTCCTAATGCTAATGCAGTGTGGCAGAACTTTAAGTCACCTCTTCTTTGGGACGTGTTCGCGGTTTCGACCTACTTTACTATCTCTGTGATCTTCTGGTATCTCGGCATGGTTCCAGACCTTGCTACGATCCGTGATCGTTGTAAGCCTGGACTTCGTAAGCTTCTTTACGGAATCTTCTCTCTCGGATGGCGCGGCGGTAACCGTCAGTGGAGCCACTACGAGGTTGCTTATCTCCTGTTAGCAGCTCTTTCTACTCCGTTGGTTCTTTCTGTGCACTCGATCGTTAGTTTTGACTTCGCGACTTCGACTGTTCCGGGATGGCACACTACTATTTTCCCTCCTTACTTCGTGGCAGGTGCGGTCTTCGGTGGATTTGCGATGGTTCTTACCATCATGATTCCTGCGCGCTACATCTACAATCTCCACGACATGATCACGATGAAGCACATCGAGAACATGGCTAAGATCATCCTCCTTACCGGAACGATCGTGGGTTACGCTTACATCATGGAGCTCTTCGTAGCATTCTACTCTGGTGCTAAGTATGAAGGTGCCGCCTTCCTTTACCGTATTGCCGGACCATATTGGTGGGCATATCTGGTGATGATGTCTTGTAACGTTCTCGCGCCACAGCTCTTCTGGTTCAAATTCTGCCGTGAAAACCTCTGGGTAGTCATGGGTGTCTGTATGCTGGTTAATATCGGTATGTGGTTTGAGCGATTTGTAATCATCGTTACAACATTGCCGCGTATGTGGCTACCGGGTGACTGGAAATACTATAACCCAAGTGCAGTCGATGTGATGACTTTCGTGGGAACGATCGGTATGTTCCTCACTCTCTTCCTTCTCTTCCTACGATTCCTACCTTGTATCAACATTGCTGAGGTGAAGTGGACGCTCCCAGAGAGTGACCCTCATTTCGATGATAAGGAGGCTATTGATGACCAGGGCACTGAGTCTACCGCCGCTTACCAGCACGAACTTCAAAAGTAATTCTTTCTTCAACCTCTTAACCAACTCAAACATTGAGCACTCAAGCTAAACGCGTCTACGGCTACCTTGCCGAGTTCAAAAGCGCCTCTGCACTCTATAAGGCAGCGGAGAAGGTTCGCGATGCAGGCCACAAAAAGTGGGACTGCTACTCGCCATACCCTATTCACGGTCTGGATCATGCAATGGGTATGAAGAAGTCTATTCTTCCTTACCTTGTATTCTGTGGTGGAACCATCGGTTTCATCACCGCAGTTCTCCTGGCTTACACGACACAGGTTGTCATCTATCCTACCGTTGTGCAGGCTAAGCCAGCTAACCTTTTCACCATCTCGGCATTCTTCCCAATTATGTTCGAGCTTACGATTCTGTTCTCTGGTTTCACGACACTCTTTGGTTTGCTTGCTTTGATGCAGCTACCACGTCTCAATCACCCTCTCTTCGAGAGTAAGCAGTTTGGCCGTGTGACTGATGATAAGTTCTTCATCGCCATCGAGGCACGTGACCCTAAGTTTGCAAAAGCTACAGTCAAAGAGCTTCTCGAAGATGCTGGCGGCACTAATCTCGAACTCGTCGAGGAGCCTGTTTCTTAATCGAAAACGACTACGAATTATTTCTACCTAACGTTTCTACATACGTCTCATTACTCATTTCCTAATTTCATGCGTTATTTCTTTCTAGTATTCGCCCTGATCGTCGTCCTCGTGGTAAGCTTCTTCGGCTTCCGTGGTGAGAAGTTCAGCAGCACACCTCTGCGTCTGTTCCCTGATATGGACGACCAAGATAAGATCAAGTCACAGACACCTAGTGATTTCTTCTCTGATGGTATGGGAGCACGTAAGCCAGTAGCTGGCACAGTCCCACGCGGATTCGCTGACGGCTCAAGCTACAGCTATGGTAACTCTACTGACTATGTCCACACTGGTCGTTTCGGTGACGCCTATGGTGATGGCATGCCTAAGTCGATTGGCTTCAATGTGAAAACAGCGGCTGGTATCCTACGCCACGGTAAGGAGCGCTACAATATCTCATGTATGCCATGTCACGGTGAGTCTGGTAACGGTAAGGGTGCGGCAGCAGTCATCGGTATCCCGATTGTGCCAAGCTTGATGAACTTCCCGAAGGAGAAGTATCCTGATGGCCAGATGTTTGAAACGATTTCTAATGGTAAGGGACAGATGGGTGGCTACGGCTACAATATCCCTATCAACGACCGCTGGGCAATTATCGCCTACGTGCGTGCACTCCAATCTGCCAATAGCACTGCTGCGAAGTAATATTCGCTCCTCGCTTCCTATCACTTTATTTTCTTATCTAATCATTTTCTAAATTCTATCCAATCATGGGTCATTTCATTACATCAAAAGACATTCCTGCCAATGGAGAGCATCTTGCTAAAGGCGGGTTGAAGCTCCCGATTCTGATCAGTGGCTTGGTCGCCATTGTTGGCTTGATCATCAGCCTCTACTTACTTTTTAGCGGCAATGCCTTTAACAACAAGCCAGCTGATATTAATGCAGGTCGCTTTGCTTATTCATGGCTCTTTGCCTTCATCTTCTTTGTAAGTTTCCCACTAGGTGGTTGCTTCTGGTTACTACTTCACCACCTTTCTAACTCAGGTTGGGGTGTGTCTGTTCGCCGTGTGATGGAGAATCTTGCGACTGTTTTCCCATGGATGGGCTTACTTGCTATTCCATTCCTCTTCCCTGAGGTGCAGCAGCACTTATTCGAGTGGATGAACTCACACCGTGAAATCATGGGTGTGGAGCCTTCAAAAAGTATGAGTATCTTGAATGCTGATATGTATGCAAATGCCACAAAAGAGCTACATCACGGAACAGGAACGTTCGACCACATGCTCTACAAGAAGGCGTTCTACATGAACCTTCCAGCTTGGTTAATACGTATGGTGCTCTACTTCGTAGCACTCGGAGCTTCGATGATTATCTTGAAGAAGATCTCAGTGAATCAGGATCACGATGAGAATCCTGGCATCAAGCGCCTCATTCGTGCTCGTAAGCTCTCAGCAGCATTCCTGCCTATCTTTGCTCTTACTGTTACTTTCCTCGCTTTCGACCTGCTCAAGGGCCTTGATTTCAAGTGGTTCTCTACCATGTATGGAGTCTACTTCTTTGCTGGATGCGCACTTAATGGTATGGCGCTACTCATTCTCACTACGATCGTGCTTCGTCGCATGGGCTATCTCAATCAGATCATGAGCCCTGAGCATCACCACATCATGGGTAAGCTCACTTTCGCCTTCGTAGTATTCTGGGCGTATATTTCATTCTCACAGTTCTTCCTCATCTGGTATGCAAACATCACCGAGGAGACGAGCTACTTCCTGCTTCGTAATACCGAGAACTGGAACATCGCTAGTATTGCACTTGTTATCGGCCACTTCGCTATCCCTTTCCTCCTGCTCATGCGTGCAGACGTGAAGAAGAAGCCCGGCTTGATGATTCCGATCATGATATACCTCTTCGTGCTTCACGCACTTGATCATTATCTCATCGTCGCTCCAGAGCGTGGGCCGTCATTGACTGGTGGTAAGCACCTATTCCCAACATCGGGCGGTTCAGTCATCTATGACCTACTTGCCTTTGCGACGGTTGGTTCATTCTTCCTCTGGTTCTACTTACGTTCTTTCACTAAGAACAGCCTCTACCCTAACCGCGATCCTCGTATCCTCGAATCTGCGAATTTGTTTAACTAATCAGCTAAAAGCAGTAGCAAACAAATCACCCAACTTATCGTCTCTCTAATAATTATTTTCCTAAGAAATGAACGACTCTCAAAATATACAGCGTGATACTCCAATGCGCCGCTTCACTACCTTCGTGTGGGGAATGGCAATCTTCGGTATCTTCGGCCTAATGTCCGTCATCGCCTACATGATGATTGGTAGCCCAAAGACGGCAGAAAATTTAGTCTCTGAGCAACGCTTGAAAGTCATCAAGGAGGCAGAAGCTACTCAGCAGGATCTGCTTGCTAAGAATAAGGTCGACCTAAAGCTCACACCTGAGCTCAAGGCAAAGCCTAAGAAGACAAAGATGTTTGTGCCTGGCACACCTTCACATGATAAGGCGAGTGCATCACCTGTAGCTAGCTCAGGCCTCGACGGACAAAAGATCTTCACCGCAAAGGGCTGTGCTACGTGTCATGGACCAATGGGTAACAAGCCATTGATCCCCCTCTACCCAGTGCTCTCAGGAGTGGGTAAAGGTGCTACCTACCTTGCCGATAAGATGAGAGATATTAAGTCTGGCAAGTATACTACTGCCCTGACTCCTCAGATGAAGCCTATGATCGATCAGTGCAACGATGAAGAAATCGATGCAATGAGCCAGTGGCTATCCACAGTGAAGTAATCACGATAAACCATTTTTAGAATCTACCATGTCCAATAATAGCCAGATTTCTTGCACTCAGGATGCTGCATTACGCTCAGATATTGACCGTTCTCTACGCCACCCTGTCATGTTTTTCTTCACGAGTGGAGCTGCATGGCTCGCGCTCTCTCTGCTCCTCGGTGTCATTGCTTCGGTAAAGACCCATAGTCCTGAATTCCTCGGTGAGGGTTCATGGCTTCAGTATGGCCGCACATTTACAGCTCACTTGAACTTGATGATTTACGGTTGGGGCGCACAAGCGGCTTTCGGTGTAGTTATCTGGCTCATGGCGCGTCTTTCACGCAAGCCAAGCAAGAATGCTGGCACCATGCTCGTAGCTGGCCACGTCTGGAACCTCGCAGTAGGTATTGGAACTCTCGGAATCCTCTCAGGTCACGGTAGTGGTAAGCACTGGATGAATTTCCCTACATTCGTATGGCCTGTGTTACTACTTGCCTACGCTGCTATTGCTATCTGGGTGATTGTTACCTTCCGCGTTCGTAAGTCTGAGGACGTTTACATTTCTCAGTGGTATGTGCTTGGTGCGATGCTTTGGTTCCCATGGGTCTATTTGACAGCTAACTTATTTGTCAATGTCTTCGATATCCACCCATTGATGGCAGCTGCTATTAACGGATGGTTCCGCCATGCATTGATCTTCCTCTTCTTCACTCCTATTGCCATTGCGAGCTCTTACTATATTGCAGCTAAGGTAACTGGCCGCCCTATTTCCAATGCATCCTATGCGATGGGTGGTTTCTGGGCACTTGCCATTGTCGGCCCATGGGCTGGTATGCAGATGCTTTCAGGAGCACCTATTCCTGACTTCCTCGAAAGTGTAGGCTCAGCTGCGACTATTCTCGTCGGTGTGCCTCTCATTATCGCTGGAGTAAACATTCTCAAGACGGCCTCTGGTAAAGCTGAGACTGTCGCTCATAGCCCGGCACTTCGTTTCAGTATTGCAGGCACATTCGGTATGATCTTACTTGCAGCAGCAGGTGTCATCTTCGCGAGCCCTAAGTCATTACAGTTTACTCAGTTCTCACTGGCTAACTACGGCTATGACGTCCTGGCCCTCTACGGCTTCTTCTCAATGTCGATGTTTGGTGCTATCTACTTCATTGTGCCGCGTATCACTCGCCGAGAGTGGATTTCTGGCGGTATGATTCGCTCACACTTCTGGACATCTATCTATGGGGTTCTCTTTATCTTCCTCTTCTGCACATTACTCGGAGCTTTCCAGCAGGGTAGTGCACAGAGACAATACACCGAGGCATGGGAATTCGTGGTGCAGAGCACATTACCCTACACCATTGGTATGACAGTGGCATGGTGCTTCATCCTCTACGCTAATATTTTCTTCTTCTTCCATCTCGCGCTCATGTGGCTGCGTCTTGGTAGACTTAGCTCACACCCAACACTTCTGACACGTGAGCACGGCTCAAACCCACACGGTAAAGAAGGTAACGTAGAAGACCTTAACGAGGCAGGCGCTTAAGTTTGCAATTACGGTATTATTTGAACTGACTACTTTTATCACTATAAATCATGACTTTTAAATCCTTTCTCATCGGCATGCTCGCTAGTTTTGGCTCTGCATGGCTGTTTGTTATTGCGATCCCAACAGCGAAGATGGGCTCTCTTGAGCCTCTGAAAATGAGCGCTGAAGCAGATGCTGAGTATTACCAGCGCAAGACCTCAGGCCGCCTTCTTAATGGCTCTGAAATTTATTCTGCGAATGCTTGTTACGCGTGCCACACGCAGCTGATCCGCCCGACTACTCTAGGTCGCGAAATCTGGCGTGTTGATAGCGCAGGTATCTGTGACCCAGCTGTGCGTCTTGATACTCGTCGTGAGACAAGCCCTTATGACTTCCAAGGCGAGGCTTATGCCCAGATTGGTATTAACCGCATGGGACAAGACCTTAGTAATTTCGGCTACCGTGCTGAAGTCTACGCAGAGGCAGCGGGCATGACTCCTGAGATGTGGGTTCTCTCACACCTCTATCAGCCTAGAAATAGCGCACTTCACATTGGTGATGGTGGGCAGAAAATTAACGTTTCATGGTCTAACTGTCCTTCTCAGCCACAGATGTTTGATAAAACACCTCTAAATGGACAAGGTTCTAAGCTTGCCATTGCGACTGATTTGGAAGATGAGACACAAATCATTCCTAGCGAGCAGGCTATCGTTCTTACTAACTATCTCCTATCACTCAAGCGTGATGATGCGTTGCCAGAGAAGCTCGACCACAGCCCTAAGCAGCTAGAAGGCGCAGACAGCAACTAATTAAACTATCTCAACCGTTTTTTACATGTCCGATTCATCTCAAAACAAACCAGATCTCGACGATAACACCAATGTTCTCGTCAATGCTTCAGCAGTGAAGCGTGAGAACAACGTGCTCAAAGATGGCTCCGAGCCAATCTCTCTATGGGTCATGCTTGGTAGTGCTCTCATTGTCCTCGTGGCAGGTGGTGCGCTCTTTAATAGCAATCTTTTCAACTACGATGAGCTCACAGCAGCTTCTTATACTCGCCAAGCTCAGCCATCTGATGGCAGCGGTGGAGTTGTCCCTATCCCAGCTCATAAGGCTTATGACAAGGTAGGTGCTAAGCTTGCTAAGGCGTCATGCCTAGCATGTCACGGCTCTAATGGTGAAGGTGCTGGTGCCGTTCCTCCTCTCGCTGGATCTGAGTGGGTCAATGGCCCAAGCATGCGAACAGCAATGATCATTCTTAACGGTCTCGACGGCCCTATCGAAGTAGCTGGCAAGTCATATAGTGGTAATATGCCATCTCAAGGTTCTGGACTAGGTGCTAAGGAGCTCGCAGGTATCTTGAACTTCGTGCGTGGAAACTTCGGAAATGAAGCATCATTCATCACCATGGAAATGGCGCAGACAGCAATCGACAGTTCTAAAGAACGTAATGGTGGTCAAATGACAGTTTCTGAGCTAAATAGTAATTACAACGTCGACATCGAAGGCGCTGAATTCGATCCAAATACACTTGTTGATCCAATATCACTAGAGCCTGTAGAGGCTGACGAGATTTCACCACACTAAGTTCTCAGCTAAAGACCTATCCAAGTGATAACTTAACCGAGACCCAACACATTCAATCACGCAATTATTTAACATAAGCCAATGAGCGACTCACACGACGATCATCACGATCACCACAATCCTGGATTCCTCCAGAAGTATGTTTTTTCTACCGATCACAAGACGATTGGTATCCAGTATGGTATTACAGCATTACTGTTCCTACTATTTGGTTTCTACCTCATGATGGTGATGCGTTGGAGTATTGCCTATCCTAACGAGCCGCTTCCATCATGGATGAGCTGGTTATTCACTGAAGACTGGAAAGCTCAGTGGCTAAATGAAGGTAAGCTCCCCGGTGAGACTTACAATATGTTCGGTGCGATGCACGGAACGATCATGGTTTTCCTCGGAATTGTGCCACTTGGTTTTGGTGCATTTGGTAACTACGTGACACCACTACAGATTGGTGCACCTGATATGGCATTTCCTAAGCTCAACATGGCGAGTTACTGGATGTATGTCGTAGGTGGACTCATGATGTGCCTTAGCTTCTTCATGGAGTCAGGTGCAGCGAAGTCAGGCTGGACGAACTACCCGCCACTCTCTTACTACGCAGACTCACAGTATCCGCACCAGTTCTGGACTGGACAGACACAGTGGCTTGTTGGTCTTGTGATGCTGATTTCCTCTTCACTTCTTGGTTCAGTAAACTTCATTGTAACCATCATCAACCTCCGTGCTAAAGGTCTTACATGGATGCGTATGCCATTCTTCGTATGGGCGATGCTTGTTACAGCGTTCCTGCTGCTACTTTCATTCCCGCCTCTTGAGGTTGCTGGATTTATGCAAATCTCTGACCGACTCTTTGGTTCGAGTTTCTTCCAGCCTTCGGGTCTTTATCATCAGCAGATTGGTCTGGCAGATGCGTCAGGTGGGGGTAGCCCGCTTCTCTACCAGCACCTGTTCTGGTTCCTCGGTCACCCTGAGGTATATGTTCTCCTTCTTCCTGCTATCGCATGTGTAGCTGAGATTATTCCTATCAACACCCGCCGCCCAATCTGGGGATACAAGTCCATGGTCTACGGTGTGCTTGTGCTCGGCTTCCTTTCCTTCATCGTGTGGGCTCACCACATGTATATGACAGGTATGGGGCCAGCAGTTTCTACCTTCTTCCAGACGACTACAGCGTTGATTTCCATTCCATCAGTGATTCTTCTGACCTGTTTGCTTATCTCACTC
>JALZUH010000158.1 GCA_023301645.1 Akkermansiaceae bacterium | reverse complement strand
AACAGTGTCGCAGCTTTATATGCGCTTTTACTAGGCTATATCAATGACCGCGAAAAGTGATGCGGTGAGGCAGCCTCATAGAAAGAAGCCTAGCTGGCAAAGTGTGATTCTTTACTCAGCTAGGCTGATAGGGATTTAGGAACGTGAAGATGCAGCGTCCGCTTTTAGGCGGAGACTACTTTTTCATGTATTCTGGGCGCCAAGGTTTTGCGCCTGATTTATTGCTAGTCTTCTCTCGTAGGAACTTGGCTCCTGTATCTTGATACCAGCTGTGGAGTTTCTTTCTCATGGATGCGACCAGCTCTGGCTGCTGCTCAGCGAGGTCGTTTTGCTCAGCGAGGTCGTTTTTGAGATTGTAGAGGTGGACTCTGCCGTCTTCGTAGCGTTCGACTAACTTGTAGTCGCCGATGCGTATAGCTCCACCGGGAATTCCACCTTGGTTACTGTAGTGAGGGTAGTGCCAGTAGAGTGCTTCACGGTCGAGTTCGCCGCCTTTGAGCGCGGGGACGATGTCAATACCGTCGATGAGGTGGTCTACTGCGACGTTGGCAGCTTTGGCTACTGTTGGGAAGAGGTCGATAGAGCAGATGAGCTCGTCAGAGGTTTTACCTGCTGCAGTGACTCCGGGGTATCTGACGATCCATGGCTCACGAATGCCTCCTTCGTAGACCCAGCCCTTACCTCCGCGAAGTGGGAGGTTACTGGTAGGGGTGCCGGCTGTGATGGCGAGGCCTCCATTATCAGATGTGAAGACGACGATCGTGTTATCTGAAAGACCTAGTGTTTCGATGGTTTTGAGCACGTCACCGACAGCTA
This sequence comes from Akkermansiaceae bacterium, assembly GCA_023301645.1. Lineage (GTDB taxonomy): Bacteria > Verrucomicrobiota > Verrucomicrobiia > Verrucomicrobiales > Akkermansiaceae > Oceaniferula. Next base: position 13,769 of record JALZUH010000158.1, on the reverse strand, counting down.
AGTCCATTGCTTCGACCATGGCTGCGTAGACAGGGTGATTTTGGACGTTGCGGACTGGCAGGCTTCCTTTTCCTGAGAGTTTCTCTTCTTTTCCCCATGGCTTATCGTTGGTGCTGAGGGTTTTTGCCTTGGCCTTGTATTTCTCCACAAGATCGGGGCGGCCAATGAGAGGTGTGTGGACGGAGTAGAAGGAGAGGTAGGCAAAGAAGGGCTTGTCTTTATTGGCAGTGATGAACTTGGATGTTTCCTTCGCGAGACGGGCTGGTAGGTGCTCACCTTCTGGTCCTTCTTCTGCGATGCTTGGGTTTTTGTAGGGGGCGAAGTATTTTTTACCTGTGTATGGTCCGCCTGAGCTGTGTCCTCCGAAGTTAATGTCAAAGCCACGGTTCTGCGGGTATGTTTCTATGCTCTCTCCTAGATGCCATTTACCTGCAAAGAAGGTGCTGTAACCTTTGGTTTTTAGAGCATTAGCTAGGGTGATTTCCTCTAGCGGCATGGAGTGAAGGATAGTCGCTGGTAGGAACTTACCTGCGCGTAGCTTTACATTAGCTGGTGGGATGAAGTTGGTAATGGCTGCGCGGGTTGGGTATTTACCTGTCAGTAGGCTGTAGCGAGTTGGTGAGCATACTGGGTTAGATGCGTAGCCGTTGGTGAAGCGCATTCCTGATTTGGCAAGATTGTCGATATGTGGCGTTTCGTAGAAGGAGTCTGGGTTATTGGCTCCGATGTCCATGTAGCCGAGGTCGTCTACAAGAAAGACTACAATGTTAGGTGGGGTTTTTGCCTGTAGGATATGAGTGCCGATGAGTAAGGGCGCTAATAGGATTAGTTTTCTGAGTGACTGGGCTAACATGATATTTTTGTATACAGATAGTAGTCGTATATTGTGACAATAAAAAGAGAAATGTCTAGTTAGTGATGGTTAGAGGTAAGTTGTGGTGGGGTAGATATTTCCGCCGAGTGGTATTTGGTATTTGATGTTTTTGTGCTGTTCCGTGATTGTTGGCGGCGTGAGCCAGATTTATGTGATGACAGGAACAGATGAGGGGACAGTGTCTGAGCAATCTCTGAAGCTCTATAATAAGCTGAAGCCAGAGGGTGGAGATGAGTTTTCTCAAGAAATCATCAATGGCACGGCTGGTAATGCTGATGACGCGCTGAAGGCATGTAGCTTGGTGGTTGAGTCATTGCAGACATTGCCATTTTTTGGTGGCGGTAAGACGGTTTGGTTGAAAAACGTTAATTTCCTCGCGAGTGATCGCACCAGCATGGCGGAGGCGACGAAGAAAGGCGCTGAGGCACTTCTGGATTGTCTGAAGGAGGGGCTGGCTGAGGGGATTGTCTTTATTCTAAGTGCTTCGTCGCTGAACAAGAGCCGCGCACTCTCGAAGTTCCTCTTCGCTGAGGGGCGGGTGGAGAGCTATGATAAGCCCGATGTTTCTCGCGACGGATGGCAGGAGCAGGTAGCTCAGCTGGTAAGAGCACGAGCTGATCAGCATGATTTGATCTTTCAGCCAGATGCTCTTGAGCTTTTTGTGATGCTGGCTGGTGAGGACACTCGCCAGATTAATTCTGAGCTAGAGAAGATTGATATTTATCTAGGTGAGCGTCGGGAGGTGACTGAGGCTGATGTAAGAACGCTGGTGCCTCTTAGTCGTGCTGGCGTGGTGTTTGAGATTGGTAATGCCATTCAGAAGAGAGATGCTGGGCGGGCTTTTGAGCTCATTGATCAGCAGCTTGCGCGTAAGGAGACGGCCATTGGTATTCTGCGCGCTTCGATCATTCCTACGGTGAGGAATCTTTTTATGGCAGCTGCTGCGAGTGATGGGCGCAATATTCCTAATGGTAACTATAACCAATATGCAGGCGCTCTTAATGCCCTGCCTGAGAGTGAACGCGCGTGGTTACCGCAGAAGAAGGCGGGTGGGGTAAATGCTTACCCATTGTTTTTGGCCAGTAAGAATGCGGAAAAATTTGGGCTAGCTAAGCTACGAGCATCGATGGAGGCTTGCTTGGCTGCCGATAAGTCGCTGGTGACGAGTGGTCTCGATCAGCGAGTGGTGCTGCACCGTCTCATTGCTCATGTTTGCACTCCATAATGGGCGTGTTTCTGGTGTGCGAAAAACGGCAAGCTGAGATTTAGCTCAGTGCGCTGAGAAGATCCTGCGGTGAACGGCAGATGTAGTCAGGCTGTTCTTTGGCAAGTGCTTCTTCAGCATTAAAGCCAAAGGTGACAGCTGCGACGGCCACACCTGCTTTTTTAGCTGATACGACATCACGGGTCTCATCGCCAATATAGATGAGCTCATCGCGCTTGAGCGAGTATTTCTTAAGGATGCGCTTAAGGTAGCGTGATTTGCCAGTGATCTTGGAGGTCGATGTTACGAAGTCAAAGAGGTGCTCAGAGTCGTGAGTTTGCAGAAAGAGTTGCGCATTTTCCTCAGAGTTCGAGGTCAAGATGCCAAAGTAGTCTGTTTGCTCTCGGAGGGTGAGGAGGACTTCTTTCATGCCGTCGATCATATTGATCTGTGGGATACTTGCCTTGAGTAACTTTGTCCCTTGGAAGAGCATTTTGGGGACTTTGAGTTTGGAAATTTGTAGGTGCTCAAAGAACTCAGAGAGGCTCAGTGTTCGTAGAAAAGGGAGCTCGCTTTCGTCAATATTGCGAAGCTCATATTCGACGGCCATTTGGTTATAAATCTTTAGCGCTTCATCGAGTGTGTCGGCAATGGTGCCATCCAAATCGAAGATGAGTGCGCGGTAATTCATAAGGTGTGGTGATACTCTTAGCTCATCTCTAGTATTAGGCGATAGCAAATTTTTGTTATCCCTGCCAGTTGATGATTTGTTTCGAGCGGGTAGGCGTGTTGCTAGGCCCAGTCGACGGCTACTTCGGCGACGTTGCCATTACGATCTTTATACTTCAGGTGGCCGTGCTCGATGCCGTATTCGTGGACGCATTTGGTGACTTTAACGTCATAACAGCAGTATTCGGCGATATTCATCATGTGCTTCTTGTCCCCCGTTTTTTTATACAGTTGCCACCAGCGAAGCGCGTCTAGTCCGCTGGCAGACTTTCCCTCGCCGACGGAGGCTTCTGCCAGTGAGTCGAGCTTAAGGCGATGGCCGAGGGCTTTCTCAATGTCGAGCATCATGTCGAGATTGAGTGTTTGGTTAGGGAGGTCGAGGATGGTGTAGCCTTGGAGCACAGGGTAGTCGAAGTAGATGTGGTTATAGCCGACGACGAGGTCAGCTTTGATGAGCATGTCTACGAGCTCGTCGGTATCGTTTTCCCCGAAGACATGGTATTTCTCTGTCTTGGTAGAGTATGCTACACCGACTGAAATGCCCATTTTATCCTTATTGGCAGCGCCTCCTACATCACCGAAGCTGCGCTGGGTTTCGAGATCAAAGTAAACGATATTCGACATGGATGAAGAGTTAAGAATCTGGGGGGAAGAAGCAAGCGCTATTAAGTTGGAAATGGGCTTTAAGCGCGAGAGAGCAGCGAGTGAGAGATGGGGGCTGGGGTGGAGATTTAGGCAGCCTTTTATTTCTTGAGCGTTGATTTCGTGGGTAGGATTTGTTTTATCTGTTTCTAGCTATGGCCGTTATCGCTAAGCCCTTAGAGGCACTGAAGGAGTATTTTGGTTTCGACGCTTTTCTGGATGGTCAGGAGGGGGTGGTCGATCAGATCTTATCGGGTCAGGACGGTCTAGTGGTGATGCCTACAGGTGGAGGTAAGTCTCTCTGCTATCAGCTACCGGCGATGTGCTTGGATGGGGTGACTCTGGTGATCTCGCCACTCATCGCGCTGATGAAGGATCAGGTGGATGCGCTTCATGAGAGAGGGGTTCCTGCGACGATGATTAACTCAACACTTGCTTGGCCTGAGCAGCGAGATCGTATCGAGCGGATGAAGGCGGGGGAGTTTAAGCTCGTCTATATCGCACCCGAGCGGTTTCGTGCTGAGAGTTTTATGACGGCTCTTAAGGATGTGAATATCTCACTATTTGCCGTGGATGAGGCGCACTGTCTGAGCCAGTGGGGGCATGACTTCCGACCTGAGTATATGAAGCTAGGTAGGGTGGTGGAGGCATTGGGCAGACCACAGGCTATCGCGCTTACCGCAACAGCTACTTCTGCGGTGCGTGCTGATATTATGAAGGTGCTAAGTCTGCGCGACCCGTTTGAGACGGTCAGTGGGTTTAGTCGTCCGAATCTAACCCTTGCTATTACCTCAATGGATAAGCAGAAGGCGAAGTATGCGCGCCTGCGCGAGATCATTAGTGAGTGGAGGACGGGAGTTATCTACTGCTCTACGCGTAAACGGGTCGAGGAGGTCGCAGAAATGCTGCATGCCTGGGGGATCAAGAGTATTGCCTACCACGGTGGTATGACGATCAATGAGCGGGATCGGACACAGAATGTTTTTATCAGTAAGGAGGCCGATGTCGCGGTAGCAACCAATGCCTTCGGTATGGGCATTGATCGATCTGATGTGAGGTTTGTCGCCCACTTTGAAATCCCGGGTAGTGTGGAGGCTTATTATCAGGAGGCTGGCCGTGCTGGCCGTGATGGTGAGGCTGCCTACTGTGAGCTGTTTTTTAACTACGCAGATACTCGCACGCAGGAGTTTTTCATCGAGGGGAGTAATCCTGGGCATGCTAATATTTCTAAGGTGTATCAGTTCCTACAAAATGATGCTGATAGGGAATTCGAGGTAAAGCGGACACTCGATGAGATCAGCGCAGGTGCTGAGATGAAGAACGGCATGGCGACAGGCTCAGCACTCGTGGCTCTGGCTCGTGGCGGATATATTGAGCGATTTGATATTGCTGGACAGAGGATGAAGGGCACGCGGTTACTTCGGCCAGATGTGCTCGCTCGTGACCTTGATCTTGATAAGGAGGCATTAGAGCAAAAAGAGCGCCGCGATAGGCAGAAGCTCGATGCGATGGTGCAGCTTTGCTACGGTCGCCAGTGTCGTCAGCAGGCGATTCTCGAATACTTTGGTGAGGATGATGCCGATACGTGCGGCACTTGTGATGTTTGTAATAGCGAATTCGGGGGTGAGCGCCGTGCCGCCAAAAGTGACGATGAAACACTCATTGTGAGGAAGGCGCTAAGCGGGGTGGCACGTATGAGCCAGAAGACCAATGGCGAGTGGCTAGGGCGCTACGGTAAAGGGCGCATTGTGCAGATGCTAATGGGCAGTAAGTCGCAGGATATTATACGTCTTAGATTAGATACTCTGACTACTTATGGGCTGCTGAAGGAGATGGGCACAGCTTACTTGAATGAGCTTTTCAGGTCGATGCATGATAGCGGGCTGGTATTCACCCAGAAAGGTGAGTTCCCACTATTAACACTCACCCCTCGTGGTGAGAAGGTGATGCGCGGTGATGGATCATTCCAGATCATTTGGCCAGATAGGCACGCTGCTAGCGCGGAGAGAAATAGCCCTGTCAAAAACGAGCTAGGAGTGAAGATCGATGAATATGACTTCGATGCGTCACTTTACTCACGACTTAAGGACGTGAGATCGAAGCTGGCTGAGGCAGCAGGGGTTCCTCATTACCATGTTTTCCCCAATAAGACGCTTGAGTTCTTCACACGCCTTCGTCCGAAAACGATGGAGGAAGGCGCGCGAGTAAAGGGAGTCGGCGAGGTGAAGGCTAAGAAGTTTCTTCAGGCCTTCATCGACGAGATTGTATCGGCGGATTAAAAGCCGTTTTCTGGCATCACAGATGAGTGGTGCTCGACGATTTTCCAGTCAGAGCTGTCGTCTTCTTTGCGGACGGTAAAGGTGAAGCGAGCGAGCGCTTTTATATCCGCTTCGTCATGGGGGGAGATGGCGAATTCGTAGCTGCCTGAGAATGCGACGACATTATCTGAGAGCTGGCGCGCGGTATTGCTGACGATCGTGCAGCTGATGGTCTTCACGTCGAGGAAGCTGTCGAAATAGGTGCGGACCTCAGCTTGTGGGCATCTGAGCTGGTTGGCAAAAGTTCCCCAGAATGCGTTGTGTGTCTGGCAGTAGAGAGATACGACGGAGTCGATATCGCGAGCTTTGACATGCTGCATCCATGTTTCGATGGTTTCCCATGCGGCCTTCAGACTAGGAGATGTAAGTTCGTTCATACGAAAAAAGAAATAACATGAAATTATTTACATGCAATTTTTTTCATGTATTGATTTTCACTTAATTAATGATGCCTGAGAATAAAACTAAGTGGACATTTCTGACCAATCACTCGCATGTGATTATTTGCCTAACGCGTGATCCTGAGATGAGAATCCGTGATTTGGCCGTTGAGGTTGGCATTACCGAGCGAGCTGTGCTGAGGATTTTATCGGAGCTCGAGTCTGACGGAGTTGTGACTAAATCCCGCGTGGGAAGGCGTAATCATTATTTGGTAAATCTAGATTTTCCACTACGCCACCGCCTTGAGTCTCAATATACCTTGCGAAAGTTAACAGAATCGCTTAAGTAGGTGTCGCAATAGTAACATATGGATATATTAATTTGGTTGGCAATCGCACTCTGCCTTATGCAGTCGGCGATTTTCTCTGGGTCAAACTTGGCCTTTTTCTCACTGGGTAGAATGCGCCTAGAGGCGGAAGTCGAGAAAGGCAATAAGGAGGCTCAAAAGGTTTATAATCTTCGCAAAGATGCAAACCTGCTCCTCTGCACTATCCTGTGGGGTAATGTCAGTGTGAATGTCTTGCTCGCTATGCTTAGTGGCTCTGTGCTGGCTGGGATGTGGGGTTTTATTTTCTCAACTGTGGGTATTACCTTCTTTGGTGAGATTATCCCGCAGGCGTATTTCTCCAAGCACGCATTGAGAGTGGGGGCGAAGCTTTCTCCTCTACTCGTTTTCTACCGCATACTGCTCTACCCCTTGGCTAAGCCGTGCGCGTTTATTCTAGATGGCTGGATAGGTAAGGAGGGCCTTAGCCTTTATGGTGAGCGCGATATTGAGATTATTTTAGAAAAGCACATCAGTGAGCAAAGCTCTGAAATTAGCGCTAATGAAGGCCGAGGTGCGCTGAACTTCCTCGATCTCGATGACCGCTTTGTGTCGACTGAGGGGAGCGTGATGCATCCTGATACGATTTTTTCATTTCCTGCGCAGGTGGATTTGCCGTCCTTACCTATGGCTAATTCCGATGAGGGGCGTGAGCTGATCGAGTCACTGAAGAAGTTTCCACAAATGATGGCCGTTGTCATTAATGAGCAGGGCGTGCCGCAGCTGGTCATTAAGACGATGGAATATCTCAGTAAGCTCTACAGTGAGGGCGAGAGTGTGGATATTTATAGCTGCTGTTACCGCCCTGTCGTGGTGTCCGATCCGAAGGCGACACTTGATACCGTGCTAGGTGAGTTCGTGGTAGAGGCATTTGATAAAAATGACGATGTGGTCGACCGTGATGTCGTGCTTTATTGGACAGAAGAGGAGAAGCGCATCATTACAGGTGCAGATATCTTCGGCAGGTTACTCCGTGGTATCGCCCGACGTGAGGTTGCTGTTTCTGATTAGTTGCTGAACTGTGTCTGCTGAGTGAAAGGCAGATGTGTGGGCACAAAAAAACCGATGCTCTCAAGCGTCGGTTTTTTCAAAAATGTGGGTAAGAATAAACGGTCAGGTGGGAGACCGATATTAGCCGCCGATTTCTGTGCGACCAGAAAGGCTAGCACCTTCTTCCATGCTGAGCATCTTGGTTTTGATGTCGCCGTCTAGCTTGGAGTTTGGCTTGAGCTCACAGCGCTCAGAAGTGATAGTTCCTTCTACTTTTCCGAAGAGTTTTACTTCGCCTGCTCTGACATTTCCGATGATGTGGGCATTTTCGCCGATGGTTACCTTACCTTTATCGGAGGTGATTTCGCCATCTACCTTGCCGTCAATAACCATGTCATTGATGAACTTAATAGATCCTGTGATTTCGATTCCACTTGCGAGAACATTCGTTGAATTAGCCATAACTGGTAGTAGCTTGCCTATTGTTCGTTTTTTAGGCAACCAAAGATTTTGATATTTTGTATCTTTTTGGCGCTGGCTTATCTCTTTCTGTGGAGCGCTTGCTGCAGAGACAGAGGGGTTTTAGCGAGTGTTTTGCGAATGGTAGCAGCTGGGATGATGTAGGTTTTGATCCGACTGGCTCTGGCAATGGTGAGCCCGACGAATTCCCCATCAAGATTGATGGCTGGGCTGCCGACGTCGATAGGCTCGATAGGGATGTCGGTCTGGATAACGCTAGGGAAGTTAGATCTTACGTAGTTGAGCTCTGTGCCCATACTCTCCATGAGGTTCATGCGCTCGCTGGAAATGCGTTGGAGTTGCTTTTGGTCGGCTCGTGAGCCAAGAATGGCGACTGATTTGTGGGCTTTTTTATTGCGGGTGTAGTGGATGGTGATCTTCGAACCGGGGAGGATGCTCTGTAGGACGACACGTGTTTCAGAGGGGCCTGATACGGTCTTGTCACCAAAGGCTGTGATGATGTCCCCTGGAGTCAGCCCTGCCATCTCAGCAGCGCTATTAGGTGAAACAGACTGAACATAGATGCCATTATTGAGGTGGTCTGTGGGCCTCATGCTAATACCAAGGTAGCCTTTATTAGCAGGGCTAAGGTTGCGATCTTTCACGCTGACCACGCCGAATCCTTCTGCTTTTCCGTCGTGGCGGGCGAGGGTGATGAAGTCACCTAGGTCGAGCTTTACCTCATCGTTGAGGTCGACAGGTATGAGCTCAGCCTGAGCGTGGGTGGCACGTAGTATGGTGAGGTCGTGCTCAGGGTAGACTCCTGCAATCTCTACTTCTAGCTGCTTCGCATTGGCGGTGGTGATAAAGAGACGCTCGCTATAGCGTGATACTTCACTCCATTTGGTCAGGATCACAGGCTGCTGGTAGTGCGGGCTTTTGACCACGATGCCAAAGGCGAGCCGGTCAGCAGGGCGGCCAATAGTAACGGTGCTTTTGGCGATGTCTTGGGTCGTTGGCTTGATGGCAGAAAAGAGAGTAGCAGCCTGCTTGCCGAGCTGCACTTTCTGGTCATCTCCGAGTGCGGGCAGGATGAGTTTATTAGGCCTTTGTGCAGAGACGTTCTGTGCTGTTGCCATGATAAGTAGCATGCAGAGGGTCGTAGTAATGGCCAAAGTCACTGGAGAAAAGGGGCTTGATGAGGGTTTCATGCGCTGAGTGTGTGAGAGGTAGGTGTTAGCGGAGGAGTTTGAAGATGTCTTTGCGGCTGGCGAGTTTGACAGTGCGTTTGATGGGTTGGTTGTTTCTTAGTAGCGTGATCTCAATGGTGTTTCCTGGCTGTTCTTTAGATAGTTCGATACGTAGGCTTTTGAGGTCTTTGGTATCGTGGTTATTTACTTTCTGAATAAGGTCTCCTTGTTTGATGCCTGACTTGTGAGCTGGTCCTTGCGGGATGGTTCGCTCGATGAGTAGGCCATTTCTCGAAATCCGCTCGGTGACAATGCCGAGAACAGGGGAGTTCTCATCCTGTAAGCCTGATCGTCCTAGTTCACCCCATTGGTCACCTGCTAGGAGTCTGTCCCAGTCTTGGTGGAATCCTGCTAGGCTGGCGTGATTATTAGCATAGAGGGAGTTGCCGATCGATGAGTGGATGCCGATGACTTCGCCTTTGAGGTTAAATAATGGCCCGCCGCTATCACCGCCGATAATGGCGCAATCTGTATTAAAGAAGTAATTAATAGACTGCGAAATGTATCGCCCGAATCTCACGGGTGGCGTTCTCGATGGGTCGTAGCCACTGGGGTGTCCCATGGCGATGACGAAGTCGCCTAACTTCAAGTTCTTAGGGTGGCCGACCTCAGCATGTGGCCACCCACCTGCAGGGGCAGGGTCGGTGATCTGGATCATGGCTGAGTCCCTTGTGAAATTAGCCCCGAGCACTTTGGCGTTGGCTTGCTTGCCATTGGGGAAGATGACGATCATTTCACTAGAGTTAGCGATGACGTGAGCCGCTGTGAGGATGAGCCCATCTGGGGTGATGACGACACCACTACCAGCAGCGCCTACTTGCGTGGAGCCGAGTGAGACGGTGGCGGGGAGGGTGGACTCGACTACTTGATTGATGGCCTTTTCGAGTTTTTTTAAATCCTGTAAACTCTCAACCTTGGCAGAGGGGGCTGAGCTCGGTGCAGCGGCGCTAATGGAAGGGCTTGCCGCAATGAGGGCAGTCACGAGAGTGGTAACGAGTCCGAGGAAGGTCGCTGATGGATTAGGGAATAGGTGAGTCTTGGCCATGTTTGTGATGTCGCTTGTAAGCGACGTGAAAGGTGAGATTTATTTAAGATTTTTTGTCTTACTGGGGTGGGATTTACATTGTATGAGTTTGCTCTCTAGAGTTTATTCTCTGAAAGATTACCACCGATTACTTTCACCCCGTATAGAACAAACCAGTATGGCAGAAGACCCCCTCTCTCAAGATAGAAAGCCAGGAGCAAGCTCTTCTGCTCGTATCAAGCTCTCTGCCCGCGCGTCCGGGAAAAAGGTGGCGAAGAAAGCCAGTAAAAAAACAGCACGTAAGAAAAGCTCTACGCAGAAGAGAACGGCAGCAAAGAAGAGGCCGATGAGAAAGAAGCGCGGGTCTCGCCAAGCTTCGAAGAAAAGAGGTGTTTTATCATGGCTGCTACTGTGGCCACTTTTACTGGTAGCTCATCTCACGCGAGGGATGCACCCTGTGATTAAATGGCCGATGAGACTTGCTGGTGCTGGTGTTGTTTTTGGCTGTATGTGCGGGGTGTGCGGGGCTCTCTTTTATGGAGTTCGCTCATGGGGTTATGACATGGCAAAGGTGTCTTCGATGCCAGCTCGCACGATCGTCTATGCCCGAGACGGGAGGACGGAGCTGGGTAAGCTGCATGGTGATAATCGCTACCTTGTAAAGCATACGGAGGTGGCCGATGATTTTAAAAATGCATTGATCTCAAGGGAAGACGCTCGCTTCTATAAGCATATCGGCATTGATCCTCGTAGTCTCACGCGCGCAGTTGTCGAGAATATCAAGCGCAGGAGCTTTGCCCAAGGTGGCTCTACGCTGAGTATTCAGCTCGCTGAGAATACTTTTTTTGAACCTGATGCTATGAAGAGCAAGGGGAAGCTAGATCTTATTGATCAGAAGCTACTGGAGATGGCGCTGGCATTGCGTATTGAGATGCGTTTTGAAAAGGATGAGATTCTTGAGCACTATATGAATCGCATTTTCTGGGGGCACTCCATTCGTGGTATCGAGTCAGCATCGAGGACGTATTTTGAGAAGCCAGCTAGTCAGCTCACCCTATCGGAGTCGGCTATGCTAGCGGGGATTATTCGTGGGCCGAATGCTTTTTCTCCCTTTAGAAGTATCGATAGGGCGACATCTGAGCGGAATGTAACCTTGGGCAGGATGGTCAACTACGAGCACATCACCCAAGAGCAGGCAGATAAGGCGAAGTCAGAGCCGCTCAATGTCAGGCCAAAAGGCCGCCGCACCACGCAGCCAACATATGCTATGGACGCTCTTCGCCGTGAGCTCGACCGTATTTTAGAGGAGGAGAACATCAAGTCGGGTGGACTTATTGTCGTGACGACTATTGATCACACGATTCAGCGCTCAGCAGAGCTCTCGGTGGAGCGTAACTTGGCGAAGGTGGAGAAACAGTCTGGCTACAAGCACCAGACACGTAGCCAGTGGCAGGCAAGAAACCTCAATGCTGCAGCGACCAGTCGACAGGCTCCTTCCTACTTACAGGGGGCGTGTGTGGTGATGAAGAACAATACAGGTGAGGTTCTCGCCGTGGTAGGTGGGCGAAATGCTAATGAGTCGAGGTATAATCGTGCTATCCAAGCCTACCGACAAATCGGCTCAGTGTTCAAACCCTTCGTCTACCTGACGGCCTTTAATAGTGGGATGATGCCTGATACATGGATACCTGATGGTAGGATCAAGCCCGGCGAGATTAAGAAAGCAGACAGGTCGTGGAGTCCTGCGAACTCAGATGGTAAGTATGAAAGCTATGTCACGGCGGCGGACGCTCTCGTGAGGTCGAAAAACACCTCCTCGGTGCGAGTCGGTGAGTATGCTGGACTTGATGAGGTGAATCAAATGTCGATGAATGTAGGTTTTGTCAAACCGTTCACTGGGAAGTCATTATTTGTGAAGAATCCATCGGCTTTTCTCGGCTCATGGGAGGCGACCCCATGGCAGGTGGCCAGCGCCTATACGGTGTTTCCTAATAATGGTGACTGGTATCGCCCCTATATCATCAAGGAAATACGGAAGAGAAATAAAGACGGAGTCGAAGAGAGGCTCTACCCGGGTAAGGGTAGCTCAGGGCGGCTCTTGCTGACTGCCGCTGCCCAGGGTGCAAGTCGCGCAGTTTCTAGGACACTAGAAGAGGTGGTGAATCGAGGGACGGGCAAGACCGTGCGCCGCTTAGGATTTAGTGCGCCTTGTGGTGGGAAGACGGGCACGACCGATGATTACAAAGATGCGTGGTTTGCTGGATACACTTCGCAGCTGACCTGTGCGGTATGGGTCGGGCTAGACACGCCGAAGACGATTGTTAATCAAGGCTACGGCTCGACGCTAGCAGCTCCCATTTGGGTGGATGTGATGAAGACGGCACAGAAGCTAGGCTATGCTACCTCGAAGTTTCAGACGGTGAAGGCTATGAAGGTGAACCTTTGTCGCTGGTCGGCTAGGCGAGCTACCAGAGGGTGCGCTGCTAGTGGCTCTGCTTACATGGCTGACGTGCCTCTCGATATGGTGCCGGCGGAGAACGATTATTGCCCAATCCACGGATGGGAGGGGAATAGCCGCGCAAATAGTCGGAATGCTGAGCCTCCGCGAGCGATCATTGTGGAGTAATCATTAGTCTTATCAATCAATGAGCTGGAAACCTGCACAAGCACCTTCGCGCATCCCTAAGTGGGTGCCTGTGAAGTTAAGAGGCTGTTTCAAGGTGTTACTGATGCTACCTCTCTTAGCTATGCTTGTCCTGCTATCGGTGGGCTTGTATTATCATTACTTGTCGATCCAGTATGATCTGGATGATGTGACGAAGATTCCAGAGCGATCGATCGTCTATGATAGGAGTGGTAAGGAATATACCGCTGTCCATGGTGAGCGGCGTCGACTGATCGCCCGTGAGGAAATTCCTGATACCTTAGTGCATGCGCTCTACGCACGTGAAGACGCGAACTTCCCGAGGCATCACGGGGTGGATGTAAGAGGTCTCGCTAGGGCGACTCTGCGAAATATCAAAGACGGTAAGTTTACCCAAGGTGCCTCAACGCTGACGATGCAGCTCACGCGTAATACTTATGAGTTACGCGCTAAGTCACTGCATCGGAAGTTTCTCGAAATCGCACTTACACTTCGCCTTGAGCGTCGGTATTCTAAGGATGAAATCCTCACTCATTATCTTAATCGTATTTACTTTGGTGCTGGCTGCCATGGTGTTGAGCAGGCGGCGCAGACTTATTTCGGGAGGCCAGCAGCTGAGCTGAATACAGCTGAGTGCGCGATGATTGTCGGCATCATTAGAGGGCCTCATGTGTTTTCGCCATTTCGAAACTTGGAGCGGGCTCAGGACCAGCAGGATGATGTTTATGCGAGAATGGTGGCAGCAGGCTCTCTCACTGAGGTGTCAGTCGAGGAAGCGAGACTTCAGCCGCTGAGACTCGTGCCAAAAGAAGATCGAGGTTCGTCAGTTTCGTATGCGCACATGAGCATACGACATCAGCTCTATAATA
>JALZUH010000157.1 GCA_023301645.1 Akkermansiaceae bacterium | reverse complement strand
TTCCTTTTCGACCAAGCCTGCTTTGCCGCTAATGGAGACGGCTACCGAGCACTCAATAATAATGCAGCCCTACTTCAGAACATCCTCGACCAATGCACTGGCTCCAAGCATCTCATTGGCTCACGAAGCAGAGCCTCATCCATCCGACCATTCACCGTCATCAAGGAAATGGAAACATCCTTCGCCCAAGAGCTCCAAGATGATGTTAAATTAGCCCGCGTAGAAATGGACAGTATCATTAGCCAGCTCCAAGCACTACAAACCGAAAAGAAAGAAAGTGACGCACTCGTGCTTAATCCAGAGCAAGAAGAGAAAATCACCCAGCTCCAAGAGCAGCAAGTCAGACTCAGTAGAGACCTGCGAGAAAAGCAAAAAGGCCTCCAAGCCAAGAAAGACAAACTCTACGCCAAGCTCACATGGCTGACCGTAGCCACCACACCAGCACTCACCGCCAGCGTCGGTATCTGTGTCTGGCTTCGCCGCAGAAAGACCACCCGCGCCCACTAAGCCCACCCGAGCTATTTCACCTATTTCCTTATGAAATCACGCACCGTCATCATCCTCTGGGTCACTACAATCCTCCTAGGTATCGTAACCTACACCGTAGCGTTCAAAAATAACACACAGGCCATACAAAACACCCAGCTCAAGGCTGGCGACCCACTCCTTGAGAAACTTCCCATCACAGAAGCCGCCCGTATCACCATCAGCCGAGGCGACCAGTCCACAGATCTAAAACGACTCAGTGATGACATACAAAGACCCCACTGGGGTGTCGCAAATAGGGCAAACCACACCATTAACTACAACCTTCTCAGAAACCTACTAGGAACACTCAATAGTATTAAAATCGCCCAAAGTTACCCCTGCCAAAGCAGCCACTACAACCGATTTGGCCTATCAGAAAGCGCCCCTTCCCACGGCTCCAGCCTCGACCAAGAAACAGGCACCCACATCACCATCTTTGACCAGCACAACACCAAACTCGCTGAAGTATTCCTTGGTAAATTCAGCGGTAATAACCAAGCCATGGGGAGATTCATCCGCGTGGTCGGCGACGACAGTGGTGTCTACAGCATTCGTGAGAGATTCCCCGGTATCACGGCTGACCCCAAAGACTGGCTCGACCACCAATTCTTTAAAGTTAACGACATCAAATCTATCGCCGTAACGGCCCCCAACGACCAAACCTTCACTCCGTGGAAGCTTGTCAAAAAACTCAAGCCCGACGGCAACCCAACAGCCAATGGGCAAATCACACTCGAGGGCATGGCTGCTAATGAAATCATCAAGCTCACCTCCACCAATGCATTTATCAAGCTCTTCCACTCTCCGCGCTTCATCGACGTTATAAGCAAGCAGCAAGCTCAAAAAACATCTAAGCTAGACGGCAAGCTCAAGAGAACTGCCACCATTCACACCGAAGACGGTATTAGCTACCGCGTTCACTGCTGGCCAGAGGCGACCTCCGACCCACAAGACCCCAAATACCTACTCAGCCTCGAAGTCACCGACCTCTCTCCCCTTGGCTCGGAGCAATCAGTAAACCCTCAAAAACAAGCCAAGCTAAAGGCTGCCTCCAAGTTTCAAGGTCAAGTCTACCTCGTAAGTCGCCCCACTGTCGCACCTCTGCTTAAAGAACGCGGCGACTTCATAGTAACCCTGCCCTCAGGCAAGGCAAAGTCATCACACAGCCAATAACCAATAGCCCCCTACCAAAAGCTCAGCTTAAGATCTAAGCTATCCTCAAGCTTATCGACCACCTGTGCCACGGTGATTTCCGTCTGGCAGCGGTGATCAAGAGCGCACTTACTACTGTAGCAGGGACTACACGCCACGTGCTCTCGTAGCACCACACTCTGCTTGCCCAGCGGGCGCTTCCACCCAGCCTCATTAGGGCCAAAAATCACAACCGCAGGCAACCCCAAGTGAGCTGCCAAATGAGCAAGATTACCATCACAGGCAAGTAAAGCACTTCCCTGCCTAAGAGTCTCAATAGAACCCGCCAGTCCACCTGCCTCGACCATCTGCACCGAAGCAGCAGGTGACGCCGCCTGCAGCATCGCAAGTAGCTCACCACAGCGAACAAGAGACTTTTTATCATAACTAGCAGAAGCAGCTACATCAGGCATGATTAGCCACTCAATGCCCTCATGACGCGCATCCACCACCTTGATAGCCTCACTGAAGCGCTCCAAAGGCCACTGATGAGAAGCTCCATAAGAAGAATCAGGGGAAAGAATAACTCGTAAACTCCCCGCTCTCTCAGGAAGCGCTGGAGTTCTAAAAGCCTCAGGCACATAGGCGTTATCGCACAAGCGATTCACCAGATCCAAATAGAACCTAACACGGTGCTCGATAGGACCAATCTTAGGCACTACATCCACCTCATCGGTCAAATACCTCACCAAACCAGCAGCAGGATATCCAAGACGCTGGAAAATACCCGCCCGCTTAAATGCCTTAGCCGCATTAGAAGCCTCCCAAGCCATACTCGACTCAAAGTTCGTATCCTCGGCTTTAATTAATCGAGCTATTTCAAAAGCTGAGGCGTTATCTGGATACGCGATCACACCGTCAAGCTCAGGCATCATCTGCCACAGGGCTACTTGTGACACTGGGCACACGACAAAGAGTGTCGTATTCGAACGTATATGACGCAGTGCTCTCACTGCAGGAGCAAAGAAACAAGCCTCTGAAAACTCCAAAGGAGCTGCAACACAAAGGTAACCACCACGCAGGTGCAAGAGTGGTTTATCTGGGCATGGCACAGCTTCAGGCAGTTTCGACATATCATAAAGACTAGACGCTAAAAATAAATAATTGAACCCTCAAAATCAAAAAATAAAAACTAATTCACATTATCGCTTTCATTACTAGCAAAGAGACTTAAATTACCTTTCAAATGCATCATTTTTCACGTCTCAAACGACAGAACCCAGCGCCATCATCGGCTATTGCAGCCTTTATTGTCAGCCTAGTAGTGAGCCTTCCCCACACCAGCTCAGCTGCCCCCGAAGCTAACGTTCCAACTCCACAGCAAGCAGCAGAAAGCGCTAATATCTATCAGTCCATTGTCAGGATCGAAGCCGCCACTCAGACACCCAATTTCAGCGAGCCATGGAAAGCCGGCGGATTTAGCGGAGGCACAGGAACAGGCTTTCTTATTGGTCCTAATTTATTCCTCACCAATGCTCACGTAGTTTCTAATGCCCAGCGCCTACTCATCACCATTCACGGATCACCGCAGAAGCACCCCGCCAAGATCCTACACATCGCCCACGACTGTGACTTAGCATTACTTCAGGTCGATGACTTCTCCTACTTCGAAGGGCTCAAACACCTTGCCATCGGCGATGTTCCGAAGCTAGAGAGCCAAGTGCGCGTCATCGGATACCCTGTCGGGGGGAATCGCATCTCAGTTACCCGCGGAGTTGTCTCTCGTATCGACTTCAGCACCTACAGCCACTCGCTACTCGACCAGCACCTCAGTGTTCAAATAGATGCTGCCATTAACCCCGGAAACTCAGGAGGCCCTGTGCTACAGGACGGCAAGGTTGTAGGCGTGGCGTTCCAAGGTCTTCGCTCAGCCGACAACACCGGCTACATGATCCCGCCACCTGTCATTAACCGATTTCTCACTGACATCAAAGACGGCACCTATGACAAATACGTCGATATCGGGATGAATGAATTCCCCATGTTTAATCCAGCCATGCGGAAGAAATTCGGCCTAGCACCTAATGCACCCGGAGTCCTCGTCGCAAGGATCATACCAGAAAGTCCCTGTGACGGAGTATTAGAAATCAATGACATCATCACCGCCATCAATGGCAACACAGTTGATGCTGCTGGCAAAATTCTCATCGATGGGGAAAAGATCAGCATGAACGAAATTGTTGAACGCAAGTTCTCGGGTGATAGCATTGAGCTAAGTCTCATTCGCGGCGGTCAAGCCATGGATAAAACTTGCACGCTAAAGCCATTCCCCCACGCAAAGATTCACACCGTTCAGTATGAAACCAAGCCACGCTACACCACCTTTGCAGGCCTTGTCTTCCAGCCACTGAGCCGCAATCTCTACGCCGCTCAGAAATTCCAAAACACCCGCGTGCGCAAACTCTACGCCAACTACGTCCGTGACGCCCTGTTTAAAGAACGCGAAGACCTCGTCATCCTCACCCGCATACTCAACGACCCTGTAAACACCTATATTGGTGACTTCACAGGATCGGTCATCGAGTCCATCAATGGTGAGAAAATCAGCTCACTGCAGCAAGCCCACGAGCTCCTTCACCCAGAAGAAACCCCCGACTTCTTCGTCATTCGATGTGAGGGTAATCAACGCCCGATCGTCATCCCAGGTGACAAAGCTGCCACTGCAAGTGCTCGCACAGAAGCCCGCTACGGAATCAGTGCTCCCTACTATTTAGAAAAATAGCATCGACCTAGCATCTTCACCCTATTTTTCACAACTACTCTCATCTTTCCTCTCATGAAATCCGCCCTTCTAAGCATCCCATTCTGCACACTCGCACTCATTGCCACGAGCCTTACTAGCTGCACAGAAAGTCAGGACAGTCAGACCACAAGCACCAGTCCGACTACATCCACACAGTCACCCATCTCCTCGGTCATCCGCATTAACTCCACCAGCCAGAATTGGAGCCCGTCACAGCCATGGAATAAGCAAGCATCCTCTAGTCGAAGCGCCCTAGGAGCTGTCCTCAGCGACCAGCGCATCCTCACCACCGCTGCCATGGTGACTAATGCCACCTACATCGAGCTAGAAAATGCAGACAGCACACACAGTATCCCTGCCAAGGTCACCGCCATCGACTACGAGGCAAACCTCGCCATCCTCGAAGCTGATGAAGCCACCAGTGACAATGCCACTGATTTCTTCAAAGACCTCCAAGCCATGGAGATCAGCAAACCCCTCGCCATAGGTGACACCCTAGATATTATTCAACTCGAAGATAGTGGTATGCCTCTTGTCACCTCATCGGTCATTCGAACCGTCGACATCATATCAAGCTTCTCCGCTGGTCACTACTTCCTCACCTACCAGTCAAAAGCATCGATGCAAAGTGCCTCCAATAGCTACAGCCTACCAGCCATCCACCAAGGGAAGCTCACAGGTCTACTCACCAGCTATGACAAAAGCGACCAGATTCTCGACATCACCGCACCTGAGATCATCTCAGCATTCCTCAAAGATGCAGAAGACGGACAATACGAAGGATTCCCCTCACTAGGCGTTGCCATTCACTTCACCGTCGACCCCGGCTTCAGAGAGTGGCTAAAGATACCTGATGAGCTCGGAGGACTCTACGTCAGTAAAATTGCCAAAGGAAGTGCCGCAGAAAATGCTGGTATCGAAGAAGGTGACGTCATCACAAAAATTGGCAAATACGACATCGGCCGACGTGGCTACTACACTGATGATAACTACGGCAAACTCTACTGGAGCCACCTCATCCGCGGCAACCAAGAGAACAATAGCGCGCTCGACCTCACCATCCTCCGCGACGGCAAAGAGCACGTCATTAACACCACCCTGACACGCCCCATTGAGAAGCTAGTGCCAGCTAACACCTACGAGCAGGCACCACGCTACCTCGTCAAAGGAGGTTTCATCTTCCAAGAGCTCACCTACTCCTACCTCAGGGCATTCGGCACTGACTGGGAGAGCAAGGCACCACTCGACCTCGTAGACATCATCGCCTCACAAGAAGACTACCAAGAAGGGCGCAACAAAATAGTCCTCCTCACAGCAACTATTCCCACCCCTGCCACCACAGGCTACGAATCATTACGAAACTACATCATTACCAGCGTGAATGGCGAAACCATTGCCGACATCCCATCACTGATCAACGCCTTCAAAACACCTGATCAAGACGGGCTTCACACCATCAGCATCAAAGACGGCACCCCTGAAACGATCTATCTCGACGCCACTACAAGTGACACCGTTGACCAAGAACTACTCAAGCGTGGCATACCAGCCCTATCCCATCAGTAGTCATTAGAGAATATGAGCGAGAACCTCATCGGCATGAGTCATAGCGATGAGATGACCTCCATCGATGAGCACATCCACATCCTCGGGAGGTGATATCACACAGTCCTTACGCCCATGGATACGAGTTAAGGGCACTTCTGAACGCAGCCCCTCCCAGCTGAAGATCGCCTTACACATATGCCTCATAAAGTCTGGGTCTGAGTCCGAAAACATCGCCGAGAGCTCATGAGGTATTTTTCCGGAAGAAAACTGCAGCCAATGAATCGGTGTCACATCCACTAGCGGGTGCAGTAGCTTCAGTAAGCTATTAATCTCACTGGGACAAATCGCTCCACCCACCAAAACAAGCTCCTCTAGTTCAATCATATTGGCCACCTCACAGCCAACAACACCGCCGAGCGAAGTGCCAATGACACGATCACCAGCCATGATTTCGTGCTCATCAATTAATCGGCGTGCAATCTCTGCAATGGAGCTCTCGCCATGCCAGCGTGGCCAGTCATGAATCTGAACGTAATCCAGCTTACGCCACGGCTCAGGATACATACTACCTTTAGCACCCATGCCTGGATAGAGATGAGTCGTCATCATGCGTTGATTATCTAGCACTCAGGTATCAGTGCAATCCTAGAGTCTCGTATGAACACAATCTATCGAGATATATCTAGGATTTTAGTGTTAAAATACGGATTCCGAGCGTAGTTTAAATCTTATGAATCATCAAAAATCGGCAGACACCTCACACAAGGCATTACTCAGATGGGTAGAGAAAATGATCACCATGTGCAGCCCCCAGTCCGTGCACTGGTGCGATGGTTCACAATCCGAAGCTGACGCCCTCTTCGACATGATGTGTGCGAAGAATATGTGCACTAAGCTCAATGCAGAAAAACGCGCCAATAGCTACCTTTTCCGCTCTGACCCCCGTGACGTAGCTCGCGTAGAGTCACGCACCTATATCTGCTCGCAGAACAAAGAAGACGCCGGCCCCACCAATAACTGGGAAGACCCGCGTGTCATGCGACGCAAAATGAAAAAACTCTTCAAGGGCTCGATGCATGGCAGAACCATGTATATCATCCCCTTTAGCATGGGTCCTATTGGTGGCCCTATTTCAAAAATAGGCGTTGAAATCACCGACTCCCCATATGTCGTCGTAAATATGCGAATTATGGCACGTATTGGCACCCCTGTGCTAGAAGCTCTCGGCCATGACGGTTTCTTTGTCCCCTGCCTACACTCCGTAGGACAGCCGCTCAATGAAGGTGTCGAAGATGTAGCATGGCCGTGTAACCCTGATGAAACACACATTGTCCACTTCCCCCAAGAGAGAACTATCGTCTCCTACGGCTCGGGCTATGGCGGTAATGCCCTACTGGGTAAAAAATGCCTAGCCCTTCGCATCGCATCCACCCTCGCTCGTGACGAAGGCTGGATGGCCGAGCATATGCTCATCCTAGGCGTGGAAGAACCAAGTGGCCAAAAAACCTACGTCTCAGCTGCCTTCCCCAGCGCCTGTGGCAAGACCAACTTCGCCATGCTCATCCCGCCCAAGGCTATGGACGGCTATAAGGTAACCTGCGTAGGTGACGATATCGCATGGATCAAACCAGGCGAAGACGGCAGCCTCTACGCTATCAATCCAGAAGCGGGATTCTTCGGCGTAGCCCCGGGCACCTCAGAAAGCACTAACCCCAACGCCATGGCATCTTGCGCCAAAGACACCATATTTACCAATGTCGCACTGACCGATGATGGTGACATCTGGTGGGAGGGCATGACCGAGCAGGCACCTACTCACCTCATTGACTGGCATGGTAATGACTGGACTCCAGACAGTGACACCCCAGCCGCCCACCCCAACAGCCGCTTCACCGCCCCCGCTGCAAACTGCCCTGTCATCGATGAAGACTGGGAAAAGCCAGAAGGTGTCCGACTCCACGCCATGATCTTTGGAGGTAGACGTATGAGTGATGTCCCGCTTGTCACCCAAGCCTTTAACTGGGGTCACGGAGTCTACCTAGGTGCCACCACTGGATCAGAAACGACCGCAGCAGCCGAAGGAGCGATGGGGCAAATGCGCCGCGACCCCATGGCCATGCTGCCATTCTGTGGCTATCACATGGGCGACTACTTCCGCCACTGGATCAACATGCAGCGCAATCTCGTCGAGACTCCCCGTATCTTCAACGTTAACTGGTTTAGAAAAGACGATGAAGGTAACTGGCTATGGCCAGGATTTAGTGAAAATATGCGCCCACTTCGCTGGATTATCGAGCGAGCTACAGGACGTGCTGCAGCCAGAGAGACCCCCATTGGCTGGATGCCCCACTATGATGATATCGACTGGCGCGGACTAGAC